>JAGVEE010000108.1 GCA_020058405.1 Sphingobacteriales bacterium | reverse complement strand
CTTTTATTAATTAAAGATAATGTACTTGCAAGGTTAATAACCATAAATGATTTACCTTCACCAGAAACTTCTGATGTAACACAAATCATTTTACTTTTTATATCACTTGCAATAAAACTCAAGTTTGTTCTAACAGATCGTACCGATTCGGAGAACATAGATTTAGGATTACTTAAACTTAAAATCTGACTAGAGTTTTTATCAATGCTTCCTGGGAATGTTCTTATAACTCCAAGAATTGGCACACTGGTAATCATCTCCACTGTTTCTTTATCGTAAATTCGCTGGTTTAATAAACGAGCTAATAATATAAGTGCAATACCAATTAACAAACTAATGGTAATGGCTGTAACGTATACACTTTGTGAATTTGGCGCAACTATTCCGTAACTAGGTATAGCATCATCAATTACATTTGAAGAAGGCATAATTGCAGATTTTGCAATAGAAGCCTCTAATCTTTTCTCTTGTAAATAAGAATATACTTTTTGATTAATTTCAAAATCACGATTTAAATTTATTAAATCACGCTCTGCAGAAGGAATAGATTTCAATTCCTCTTTTGCGGTGGCTAATTGTTTTTCAATAAAGTTAACCGTTCTATTATTACGATCACGCGCCGATCTAATGTTTAACGTAATCGCACGTTTTGCTTCTTCAATTTGTCTGTCAATTTCTTGTATAGGTGCAGAGTTATCGGCATACAATGATTGTTTTTTTATTCTATCATTTAGCAAGGTGTTCATTTGATTTACTAATTCACTCATTAGTTTATCTTCCGAACCCTCCATCGAGAAATTCAATGTAATCGTTTCTTTGTTAGCTTTTACCTGTTCTTCAAGTAAATCAATTGCAATACTTTGTATGTTTATAATGTTTTTCTGAACATCTAGATCTCTCAATTTTTGGTAAGCTAGTGTTTTGTTATCCTCTATATTTAAAATATTATTCCCAACTTTATATTGTTCTAACAATTGCTCAGCGTCTTTTACTTTACCAGATAATTTTTCGAGCTGCGCATCAATAAATTCTATGGTTTGAGCAGCTGCAATACCTTTTTGGTCTCTATCAAAAATTCTATATTCACCTATTATTGCATTTAAGGCATCGGCAGCAAAAATTGGGTTGGTATCTTTATAAGTAAGAGACATGATGTTTATTCCTTTACCTACTTCACGCACATTTAAACCACCCATTAACCTGTACATTACATTTTTAGGATGGTTAAAATGGAACAGAAAATCGTCTTTATCAGTCTCTGGCAATAAGGATCTTAATACACGAATTTTATTTTTTCCAAAAATTATATCTTGACCGTAGAAAACTTCTGCATTAGAAATAAGTGTTCCATTTAATGTTTGGATTAAGCGAAATTTCAATTTGTTAATCTGCGAAAATGTAAAGTTGTAATTAAAAATAGAAACACTGTCCTTATCTACTACTTCTATTTCAAAAGGTTGATTAGGGTACGTTTCCGTTTCTAAAATTGTACCTTTTCTGAAAAAAGAATATTGATAATTTAAGTATGTAGCGGCACGAGTTAGTAAGGTTCTCGATTGTATTACATAGGTTTCCGACTGAATTTTATCTTTTCTGTCGTAATAACTATTGATATTTATAAGCTCTGATATTTCGGTTTTTTTATCATCATACTTTAACAAGGCTGATGTTTCATATACAGACGGAGTAAAGCGCAGGTATACGAATGCCCAGATGATGCCAATTAATACACATCCTACAATCCAATACCAACGACTTAAAATAATTCGAAGTATTCGATTATAATCTATTTCTTGAGAATGGTTTTTAAATGAGTCTTGATTTTGTTGTTGAGCCATTAAGTTATTGTGCCAAAGTTGCAACTATTGCTATTGAATTAACAACTAAGAGCAATGGTTGTAACATGGTACCAACAGCAGTAACTGGGTCAGAAATCTCGTATACTCGCATTGGATCTACAATTACAATGTCATTGTCTTGTATCATTAATTCACTATAACGCAATATACCAACTTTTCTTAAATCTACTATTATTATTTGCGGATTTGAAGGATCCCCACGAATTATTCTAATTGATTTTTTCTTTGCTCTATTTGTTAGACCACCGGCTTCAGATATTAAATCAATCAAAGATATATTATCTCGATCAATTAAAAACTTACCCTGGCGACCAACTTCACCGAACATATTTACTTTTATACTCACAATAGAAACTTCAATAATTGGGTTGTTTAAGATTGTAGAATATAATTTTTCGAGTTTCTTAGAAGCTTCTTCCCTGGTTAAGCCCGAAATTTGAACTTTACCCACTAAAGGCATGTTTGCAAATCCATTTACATCAACCACATATCCAGCTTCAATAGCAGGGTTTGCATCAATATTAAAGGTGCTTTTCGTTAAATCGTAGTTATTAAGGAATTTAACCGCTATTCTGTCACCAGATTTAATCTTGTGACTATATAAATTCTCTAAACTGTCTTTTTTGTTAATTACAAACACTTCTGGCATGCTTCTAGGCACATCATACGTAATTAACATTTTGTTAGTTTTGCTAGATGAGCAAGAACTTAATATTGAAATAGTTGCAAAAAATACTATTACTACTCTAATGAATTTCATTGTTTGGAAGATGTTTTATACTTACTAATACGATTTAATGTTGGATTTGGTTTTGTTGTTATTGTTATTTTAATCGTTCTCTCCCAAATAGATTGTTGAAATCTATTGAACTGCGAAAATAGGAAATTTTATCCACAATCTATCTTTTTTATACATAATTTAAGAATAATCCTACTAAATGTACTAAATTCAATAACATTCTAGGCTATTTATCCCCTAAAACAAGGTTTTCATCACCAATTTTATAGTCAAGATAAGTAACAATAAATTGTAACATTTCGTCTTTTGTGCTCATACTGCCCTCATTTTCACCAACCCAGCGTGGCGGGTTAAATGGGTTGTGAGGGTTATTCTTAGTATTGTCAAATGTAGCTTTTACATAAATAGTTGATCCTTTAGGTAATACTTGCATTTTCTTAAAGGTATAAAAATATTGCCATCTAAAATCCCATTTATCAATTTTAATGAGCGGGATATTCTGTCCATCAGGTGTTAAAGCATACGCAATGAATGATTTACCTAATAAATGCATGTGTGGATTAATTGTAACAATTGAAATATCATTTTGAACAGTATACTTAGAGGTAAATGTTTTTATAGAATCGGGAGGAATCATCAAGGCGGGCTCAATTTTAGAAAGTCCATATGTACCTAGCTGAAATTCACCAAATTTTCTTTCTGGAGCTATATCAGTAAAAAATACATTAAAATAGGACGCATCAAGTTCATCTTTAGGAGTAGGCCCATAATGAATGTCGTTTAACAAAATATGCCCTTTCTTTTTCATCATAAATCCGCCGATACCATCCGGGTAAACCGGAGGTATTACTCCAGGCAAGTAATTTGTAGCCGAAGGGATTCGAACAGGGAAACTCCCGTCATCGTTTAATACATCGAGCTTCTTCCAAACTTCTTTAGGATTTGTTTCATAATTATTAACATAAAAAGCTCCAGCATTAAGGTTCTTTTTCTTGCCTTCGTTGTAAACCACTAAATACCCATTTACATGGTGCACCCTTTTTCTGTTGCCCGGAACATATTCTATTACTTTCACATATTTATCCTCCGGAATTTCATAAGGAACTTTCATAATTACATAATGATCCTTATTGTTTCCTTCAATCTTATATGCTTTCGGAAATTTTATTACCAAATCTGGTTTCCCTAATTGAGAACCACTTGGAAAAGTAGGTGGGCTCTTTTTAAGAGTTGAGGGGCCTTCTTTTGCTCCTTGTGCTACCCAATTTTTTATCAACAACTTTTCTTTATCTGTTAAATACAATTCACCTACAAACGACGAATAGTTTCTATCTGCTGGCCAAGGTGGCATGTAACCAGAGTGTGTAACTTTTACAATCGTTTTCTTTCTTCTGTAAACATCTTTGTAAGATAATAAACTAAATGGGCCAGATTCACCAGGCCTATGGCAGCTTGCACATTTTGTATAAATTATTTCTGAAATGTGTTCATTGAAGTTTAACTCTTTAGGAATATCAACAACTGCAATATTTTTATTATTAATTTTCTCTTCTACATTTCCACAAGAAGATAAAATAATTGTTAGTATAAATATATTTATTGCTCTATAAAACATCCTACCGCTTTCGTTTTGGTTAGCTCAATTTTTTTGTTTTCGATTATACTTCTTATAGCTATTTCAGCAAAATTCATGTCGGCTTCTTGCCTAATGATATCATTATCTAAGGCCTTATTATCTATAGCACCTTGATACAAAACTACCATATTTTCGTTTACTAAAAAATATTCGGGGGTTATACTAGCATTCAATAATTTTGTTAAATAGTAATTTGTATCAATTACCATTCTGAATTTGATATTAAATATATTTTTAAACTCCTCTATCTCTTGTACAGAATATAAATTTCCGGGTATAATTATGGTAGTTGAATATTGATTTATTGAATACAATGAATCTAATCTGTTTAATTCTAAAATAGAAGCTTCACTTAATGGGCAACCTGGTGCTAAAAAAACAAAAGAATTCATTTTATCTTGATGTAATTCGGCCATTTGAATTGAACCATTAATTGTCTGAAAGCTCAGTTTTTGCTGATCTTTTTGCTTACATGAAAATAAAATAGATAGAATTAATAGTAAAAAAAAAAGAGTTAAATTCTTCATTTTAACTTATCATTATTTATATGACGAGTTGCATCTCTATTTGTTTTTTTATCAATATTTTTTTGTAATGCTTCTGTAAGATTAACTCCCGTTTGGTTTGCCAAACAAATTAATACAAATAAAACATCTGCTAATTCGTCTGCAAGTTCTTTGTTTTTATCTGAGTCTTTAAAAGATTGCTCACCGTATTTTCTGGCAATAATACGAGCAACTTCTCCCACTTCTTCTGTTAACATAGCCATGTTAGTTAACTCGTTAAAGTACCTTACACCAGTAGTGTTTATCCACTGATCTACTATTTCTTGTGCTTCAGAAATTTTCATTTTAATGTCGTTCTTTATCTTTAGTATCCATTATGATGGTAACCGGACCATCATTTAATAAACTCACTTTCATATCGGCTCCGAACTCGCCACATTGAATATCTTTATTCAACAAATGACTTAATTCCAATTTCATTTTTTCATATAAATCATTCGCATATTCAGGCTTTGCAGCATTGATAAACGAGGGCCTATTCCCTTTTTTGGTTAAAGCAAACAATGTAAACTGACTAATTAAAAGCAACTCAGCATTTATATCTTTTAATGCTAAATTCATTAAACCTTCTTCATCGGAAAAGATTCTTAGGTTGCAAATTTTTTGAGCCAACCAAGTTATGTCTTCCATTGTATCTTCTTCCTCTACTCCTAAAAACACTAAAAGGCCAGTGTTTATCTGGCCTTTTATACTATTATTAATCTCTACTTTAGCGTTACTTACACGCTGTATAACTGCCCTCATTAATTATGGAAGTAATGTTTTGAAACTTGCATATTGTGCATCAAAAGTTCCATTTCCGGCACAACCATCGTCAATTTTTTGCTGATTAATATTTTCAACTCTGTTAGCTGGTGAAGGGTGTGTACTAAAGAAACTTGCTAATCTATTTTCTGTGTACCCATCATCAATCATTTTCTGGAAAAACCCTGCAGCTCCTGCAGCATTGTATGGTGTAGGGCACAAATATTTAACAGAATATTCATCTGCCTCCGACTCATGATCGCGGCTGTTTTTCAATAAATAAATCCCCGAAGCAATTTGTTGTAGGGTGGCATTATCATTTCCTAATAAAACACTAAGTAGTGTTCCTATTCCATACTGAGTTTGCATTGATCTGCTCGTATGGCGTCTGTCGGCATGTGCCATTTCATGTCCAATAACTCCTGCTAATTCATCTTTAGAATCAAGGTATTTTATTAAACCTGTGTATACATAAATATAACCACCTGGTGTACAAAAAGCATTTAAAGTGGTATCGTCTCTAATAATTCTTAATCGCCATTCAAATTCATCTTTATACACCACTTTGCCTGAATTTAAAATTTCATTTCTGATGCCATATAAAAACTGATAAGCCGCTACATTACTTGCAGAGTCTAAAATAGGATACTGTGCTCTATTGGTAACTTCAATTTCTGTTACCACTTGTTTACCAAGTTTTATATCATCACTTATACTAAATAATGGCACAAATGGAGCATCTTTTTTACAAGAGTTAAAAGAAATACCTACAAAAAGAAGTAGGCAAATACTAGTAATTTTTAAACGCATAAATTTTTTTTTGATATATGTAAACTGTATTGTACTAAGACCTATTGTCTTCATTCGCTAATATACTCAAATAACTTTCATATCTAATTAAGGATATTTTATTTTCATCGACTGCGTTTTTAATGGCGCAGCCAGGTTCGTTTACATGACTACAATTATTAAATCGGCATTGATTCAACAAATCTCGCATTTCTGGGAAATAATGAGAAATCTCTTCTTTTTCTAACTGCACGATTCCCAATTCCCTGATTCCAGGACTATCAATAATAAAGCCACCTGTAGGAATTCGGTGCATTTCTGCAAATGTGGTGGTATGTACTCCTTTTGAGGAAGCTTCAGAAACGGCGGTGGTTCTGAGTTGTATGCCTGGAATAATTTGATTTACAAGAGTAGATTTTCCTACGCCAGAATGTCCAGAAAACAAAGATGTTTTATTTTTACATTGATTTTTTAATTCCACAATTCCTTCACCAGTTAATGCAGACATTAATAAAACAGGATAGCCTATACTCTCATACATATTCTTCACCTCTTCTAAATAGGCTAAATCATCGGGCTCATAGATATCAATTTTATTAAAAACTAAAATGGTTGGAATGTGATAAGCTTCTGAAGTGACTAAAAAACGATCAATAAAACCGAAGGATGTACGTGGTTTTGCAAAGGTAATTACTAAAAATGCTTGGTCGATATTTGAGGCAATAATTTGTGTTTGTTTAGATAGGTTGATGGACCTTCGAATGATGTAATTATCGCGTTCATAGAGTTTCACTATCATTCCATGTTTTATTTCAGCATCGTCCACTTCAATTTCCACACGGTCGCCAACAGCAACTGGGTTGGTAGATTTTATTTCCTGAATTCTAAACTTCCCTAATATCCTACACTCCCATATTTCCTCATTTTCGAGTAATACTGAGTACCAACTTCCTGTAGATTTAATTACAATTCCTTTCATTAAAATACTGCTTTCGCAATTTGGTAAGTTGGGTTTGCATTGCCCATTGTATAATAGTGTAAAACAGGTGCACCTGCTTTTATTAAGCCTTTAGATTGTTCAATTAACCATTCTACTCCAACTTGTTTTACGTCTTGCTCGTTTTTGCATTTATTCACCGCTTCACTTAATTCCACAGGTAAATCTATATGAAAAATTTTAGGTAATGCAATTAATTGTTTAGAATTTGTGATCGGTTTTAATCCCGGAATAATAGGCACGTTGATGTCATTCTCTCTACACAATTTTACAAAATCAATGTATTTTTGATTATCAAAAAACATTTGAGTAACAATAAATTCAGCACCTAAATCGATTTTATGTTTTAGGTACTTTAAATCGGTTTCCATGTTTGGCGCTTCAAAATGTTTTTCTGGATATCCTGCTACACCTATACAAAAATCAGTTCCATGAGCTGCATCAATATCATCGTGTAAAAACTTACCTTTATTCATATCTGCAACTTGCCCTAGCAAATCACTTGCGTATGCATGCCCTCCAGGTGTTGGTATAAATTGACTTTCTGCTTTACGAGAATCTCCACGTAATACCAATACATTATCTATACCTAAGAAGCTAAGTTCAATAAGAGCATTTTCTGTCTCTTCTTTAGTGAAACCTCCACAAATCAAATGAGGTACGGCATCTACACCATAGTGGTGCATAATTGCAGCGCAAATAGCAACTGTTCCTGGTCTTTTCCGGTATGAAACTTTTTCTAATAATCCATTAGCACGTTCTTTGTAAATAAAATCTTCTCTATGGTAGGTTACATCAATAAATGGTGGTTTAAATTCCATTAATGGATCTATGGCATCAAATATTTGCTGAATGCCTTTACCTTTTAGTGGTGGTAATAATTCGAAAGAAAATAATGGCTTCTTTGCGTTATTTATATGTTCTATAACTTTCATTTCTATATTTAATTAATATGATAAATTTGGTGCTAACCAACGTTCTGTTTCTTCAATACTTAAGCCTTTTCTCTTTGCATAGTCAATAACTTGATCTTTGCCAATTTTGCCAAGTCCAAAATAATTTGATTCTTTATGTGAAAAATAATAACCACTTACTGCAGCTGTTGGGTACATTGCAAAATTCTCTGTTAAATGTAATCCTATTTCTTGTTCAGCATTTAAAATTTTAAAGATGGTTTTCTTTTCAGTATGGTCTGGGCAAGCTGGGTAACCAGGTGCCGGTCTTATGCCTTGGTATTTTTCTTTTATTAACTCTTCATTTTTTAATGATTCATCGTTAGCGTATGCCCAATACTCTTTACGCACCAACTCATGCAGTTTTTCTGCAAATGCTTCCGCCAATCTATCAGCAATTGCTTTTGCCATAATAGAATTATAATCGTCGAGGTTTGCTTCGTAGGCAGCCACTACTTCATCTAAGCCTATACCAGCAGTTACTGCAAACATTCCTAGGTAGTCTTTTAATTCTGTGCTTTTAGGGGCTACAAAATCTGATAGAGCTAAGTAGTTTTGCCCATCTGCTTTTTCTGCTTGTTGCCTCAATGTAAATAGCTGTTCGTACACATGAGTTCTGCTTTCGTCAGTATATAACTCTATATCATCTGCAATACTGTTTGCTGGATAAAAACCAAACACTCCTGATGCTTTTATTTTTTTATTAGTTACAAAATCGTTTAGCATGCTCTGTGCATCTTTGAATAATTTTGTTGCTTCCACTCCTACCACTTCATCTTGTAAAATTTTAGGGTAAGATCCTCTCAATTCCCAAGTATGGAAGAAAGGTGACCAATCAATATAATCCACTAATTCTTCTAATGGAAAATCAACAAGTGTTTTATTCCCAATAAATGCAGGTTTATAAACGGTATCATTGGTAAAAGTTGATTTTTGCTTTTTGCTTCTCGCATCGGCAATGGAAATTATTTTTTTCTCGGCACTACGTTTTAAATATTGCTCACGAGTATTTTCATAATCATCAGCGATCTCTTTTTTATAATTATCTGATGTTTCTTCATTCAATAAATTACTTGTTACACCTACACTACGCGATGCATCTAATACATGCACAACAGCTCCATCATAATGTGGATCAATTTTTACAACTGTATGTATTCTAGATGTAGTAGCGCCCCCAATTAATAAGGGGATATTCATTTTCTCACGTTGCATTTCTTTGGCTACGTGCACCATTTCATCAAGTGATGGAGTAATCAATCCGCTTAAGCCAATTACATCTACTTGATGCTTTTTAGCTTCTTCAATAATTTTTGAAGCAGATACCATCACCCCTAAATCTATAACTTCGAAATTATTACAAGCCAACACCACTCCTACAATATTTTTACCAATGTCATGCACATCGCCTTTTACTGTAGCCATTAACACTTTACCCTGACTAGAGTTTTGTGAAAGTGTAGGATTATTTCTTTTTTCTTCTTCAATATAAGGCAATAAATAAGCTACTGCTTTTTTCATTACTCTCGCACTTTTTACAACTTGAGGCAAAAACATTTTTCCTGCACCAAACAAATCACCCACAATATTCATCCCATCCATTAATGGGCCTTCAATTACATGTAAAGGTCTGTCGTATTTTTGTCGTGCTTCTTCAACATCATCATCCAAGAAATCTATAATTCCTTTAATTAAGGAGTGCGATAAGCGTGATTCTACAGGGGCTTTACGCCACTCTAATTCTTCTTTTATTTGGCCTTCTTTCCCTTTGCCTTTTACTTGTTCAGCAAAGTTTATTAAGCGTTCAGTGGCATCCTCTCTTCTGTTTAGTAAAACATCTTCTACTAATTCTAATAAATCTTTCGGAATTTCTTCATATACTTCTAACATTCCTGCATTTACAATACCCATGTCTAAACCAGCACGAATTGCATGGTATAAGAACACGGAATGCATAGCTTCACGAACCACGTTATTCCCTCTAAAAGAAAACGAAATATTACTTACTCCTCCACTAACTTTTGCATATGGTAAATTTTCTTTTATCCATTTAGTTGCCTTTATAAAATCAACTGCATAATTGTTGTGTTCTTCTAAACCTGTGGCAACAGTTAAAATGTTTGGATCAAAAATAATATCTTGTGCAGGGAAATTTACTTTGTTAACTAAGATGTCATATGAGCGTTTACAAATTTCAATTCTACGTTCATAAGAATCTGCTTGACCTTGCTCATCAAATGCCATGACAACTGTAGCAGCACCATAACTTTTAATTTTTTCGGCGTATTCTATAAATTTTTCTTCGCCTTCTTTTAATGAAATAGAATTTACAATGGCTTTACCTTGTATACATTGCAAACCAGCTTCTATAACCGACCATTTAGAAGAGTCGACCATGATAGGTAGTTTTGCAATATCTGGTTCTGCAGCTACTAGATTTAAAAATTTAACCATTGCCGCTTCAGAATCTATCATCCCTTCATCCATATTGATGTCGATGATTTGTGCACCGCCTTCTACTTGCTGACGAGCTACTGAAAGAGCTGCATCAAAATCGCCTGCTAAAATTAATTTAGAGAATTTTGGAGAACCAGTAATATTGGTGCGTTCGCCAATGTTTATAAAATTTAATTCGGGGGTTATTACCAAAGGCTCTAGTCCGCTTAAACGAGTATATGGTTTTGGGGCATTGGGCACTCTAGGTTTCACACCTTTGGCTAGTTCTGCAATTTTTCTGATATGGTCTGGAGTGGTACCACAACATCCTCCTACAATGTTTAAGAATCCGTGCTCAATAAAATCATGTATGTGCACACCCATGTCTTCTGGGCTCTCATCATATTGACCAAATTCGTTAGGTAAACCTGCATTTGGGTATGCACTTACAAAAGACCCTGATTTTTCGGCCATTTCTTCTATGTAAGGGCGCATGTCTTTTGCTCCTAAAGCACAATTTAAGCCTACGCTTAACAATTCTGCATGGGTTAAAGAATTTAAAAATGCTTCCGTTGTTTGTCCGGAAAGTGTTCTGCCACTTGCATCCGTAATAGTACCAGAAACCATTACAGGTATTTTTTTACCTAGTTTTTTTGCTAATTGATTTAATGCAAATAAACCAGCTTTCGCGTTTAACGTATCGGTTATTGTTTCAATTAAAATTAGATCAACACCACCATCAATTAAGCCTCGAAACTGTTCGGTATAAGCCTCTACTAAATCAGCATAGTTCATAGACCTAAAACCGGGGTCGTTTACATCTGGTGACAAAGAAAGTAAACGTGTTGTAGGACCAACTGAACCAGCAACAAACCTAGGTTTATCTGGAGTTAATGCATTATAATAATCGGCTGCTCTTCTTGCAATTTTTGCGCCTTCAAGATTTAATTCATAAATCAAGTCTTGCATATCATAATCAGCCATTGAAATGGAATTCGAGCTAAAGGTATTTGTTTCGATAATATCCGAACCTACTGCTAAATATTCTTTATGTATTGCTTCAATTACGTCAGGGCGAGTTAAGTTTAAAAGGTCGTTATTCCCTTTTAAATCTTTAGGGTGATTTTTAAAACGTTCTGCTCTAAAATCCTCTTCCTGTAAATTATAACGCTGAATCATAGTGCCCATCGCACCGTCTAATACTAGAATTCTTTGACTTAAAATCTCTTTAATATTCATTAATACAAGCTTTTATTGATTGTTTTTAGTACTTGCTTATCCGAAAAATCAGAGATTTTATCTTCTTATCATTCCCCTTTCAGGTAGATTTTAGCACCTTGTTAGCACAGGTTGCTAAGACTTCGTAGGGTCTATTCCCTCTGTCTTTCTTGATAAGCAGTGCAAAAATAACTAATTCTTTATCGAAAAGCAAATAAATAAAGATGTAACACTTAATGTTAAGTTAACATAAGATTAACATATTTGTGTGAACTAGCATTATGTATCAAAAAGTTAAAAACTTATTAATAATAGCCATTTGGAGCCTAGTTTCAAGCTGCTTTGGTGATTATGAAGATCGAATTCGAATAGATGGGTCGAGTACCTTATTTCCATTAAGTGAAGCGGTAGCTGAAGATTTTAGAAAAGCTCATCCTGATATTAAAATTACGGTGGGAGTTTCGGGCACGAGCGGAGGCATTAGAAAGTTTATTAGAAATGAAATTGATATTGCAGATGCTTCAAGGAAGATGAATAGTTTAGAGATTGAAGAGTGTGTTAAAAACAATATTTCGTTTATTGAAATTCCTGTTTCAAATGACGGGATAGTAATTGCAGTTAACCCAGAAAATGATTTTATTGATTATTTAACTGTATCAGAATTAAAAAAGATATGGGAACCAACAGCACAAAAAAAAATAATGTATTGGGACCAAATAAGAGAAAACTGGCCACATAAACCAATACAATTATTTGGTGCAGGCACCTCATCTGGGAGTTTTGACTTTTTTACATTAAAAATTGTAGGCACAAAAAAAGCATCAAGAGGAGATTTCACGGCAAGTGAAGACGATAATATGTTGGTACAAGGTGTAATTGGGGCTACCTACTCACTTGGTTTTTTTGGATACTCTTATTACAAAGAAAATGCAAATGAGCTAAAGTTAGTTCCAATAGATGATGAGATAGCAAATAATGGTGAGGGTGCAATTATGCCAAACGAGAAGAGCATACGAAACGGCAGCTATCAACCATTATCGAGAACAGAATATATTTATATAAATTCAAGTTCTTTAAAAAAATCGATACTGAAAGATTTTGTATTATATTACGTAAATAATGCAGAAAAACTATTAATTGAAATTGGCGGTGTACCACTTACTAAAAAAGAATACAGCAAATCGAAATTATTGTTAGAAAATACGTTTAAAAAATAAATGCAGAAAATATATAGCAGCATAGAAAAAATATTTGCTAATAATTTGAAGTTAAAAGAACGGATAATTATTGGACTGTTTGCATTGTGCGGCGTTCTTACAATTTTAATAACAATAGGCATTGTAAGTGTATTAACTACAGACACGTTGAAGTTTTTTAACAAGGTTTCTGTTTACGAATTCTTTACAGCCACACAATGGACTCCTTTATTTTTCGACAAACATTATGGAATACTTCCATTATTAGTAGGAAGTATAGTAGTAAGTTTTATTGCAGTGGCAGTAGCAATACCGATGGGATTAACAATTGCAATATATTTGAGTGAATATGCACCCAGAAAAGTAAGCTTAATTTTAAAACCGATATTAGAAATATTGGCTGCCATTCCAACTGTTATTTATGGATTTTTTGCATTAATATATGTAACTCCCGCATTACAGCATTTATTTCCGAGTATTGGCACATTTAATGCACTCTCTGCCGGAATTGTAATGGG
>JAGVEE010000109.1 GCA_020058405.1 Sphingobacteriales bacterium | reverse complement strand
TTACGAATTACGAATTACGAATTACGAATTACGAATTATTGGTGCTTTCTAACGACTAATTACTAAAGACTAAAGACTAAATATGTTCACAAGCGAAACGAAAATAAGAGTACGATACGGTGAAACCGACCAAATGGGATATGTTTACTACGGTAATTATGCTGAGTTTTATGAAGTAGCGAGGGTTGAAATGTTGCGTAAATTAGGCTTAACGTATAAGTGGATGGAAAGCACTGGCATTATGATGCCTGTGTTAGAATTAAAATGCAAATACATCAAACCTGCGTATTATGATGATGAGATCACTATTAAAGTAATGGTGAAGCAATTACCCTCAACAAGAATTATATTTAACTACGAACTATATAATGAGCAAGGCGAATTAATAAATTTGGGTGAAACAACATTAGTATTTGTAAATATTGAAACTAAAAGACCCACCGTTGGCCCTGCGGAGTTTATGGAAAAGTTGAAAGTTTTTTATGAATAAAATTAAAACATGGATATGGCATTTGCCACTAGTGGCACGAATTGTAGAACGTAGCAAACATACTAGTTTGGTAGGTTTTGAAGGCTTGCCAATTTATACCGTGCTAGATTTTTTCTTTAAAGAAATACAAAAGGAACATTTAAATACGAAATCAACTTCATTAGCATTCTCTTTTTTCTTAGCCATTTTCCCTGCCACCATCTTTTTATTCACTCTCATCCCCTACGTACCTGTAAACAATTTTCAAGATCAACTCCTAAACATATTAGCACAGGTATTGCCAGCCACCGCATTTGAAGCTGTACAAACAACCTTAACCGATATTATTAAAAACCAAAACGGCGGTTTGTTAACGTTTGGATTTATTGCGGCCTTGTTTTTTTCTTCAAACGGTATAATGGCTTTAATGAGAAACTTCAACAAAGCATCATTAATGCAAGACAAGCGTCCTGTTTGGAAAAAAAGAAGAACAGCAATTGTATTAACCTTTGTAATTTCTATAATGTTAATTATTGGAGTAAGTTTAATAGTTGCAGGGAATTACATTATAAGCATTTTAGAGCAATACGAACTGTTTAAAGGAGCATTTATCAGGTACTCTTTAGTGGCTCTAAATTGGATAATAATTTTACTTTTATTTTTAAGTATCATTTCTACTTTGTATTATTTTGCGCCAGCTGCTGCAAAAAAATTCAAGTTTATATCTGCAGGCTCAAGCCTCGCAACTCTATTATCAATTGGCAGTTCCTCTGGTTTTGCATTTTATGTAAATAACTTTAACAGTTATAATAAAATATACGGTTCCATTGGTACTTTAATTGTAATAATGATTTGGCTGTATTTAAATTCGATGATTTTGTTAATAGGATTTGAGTTGAATGCAAGCATCAAAATACTTAAGCAAAACCTCCCAGATCCTGTAAAGAAACGAATGGGAAACAGATTGAGGGAATTGTAAATTGTGAATTATGAATTATGAATTATGAATTGGCGCTAATAGGTTGGTGACTTGCTTAATCAGTTATTGGGTTAATATTTATTAGGTTATTAGGCACACGGCTGCTTTCATTCATAATTCATAATTCATAATTTATAATTCCTTAGTATTCTATCCTTACATGGTAAATGCTCATCAGCATTTCTTTAAAGAGCTGCTTTATTCGATGTACTTCTTTTATAGAAATATCAGAATTTATTAATTGTTTTTGATTGATTTTATAGTCGATTACTTTTTCAACAATTTCCGAAATAGTTTTAGCATCGTGTTGTTTTAAGCTTCTAGATGCTGCTTCTACACTGTCGGCTAACATTAACACTGCTTGTTCTTTAGAGAACGGTATAGGGCCTGGATACCTAAAAATATTTTCATTGATAGAAGCTTCAGGATAATTTTTCAAAAATGATTGATAAAAATAATCGACGCGAGTATTACCATGGTGTGTACGAATAAAATCAATAATATCTTTAGGTAATTGATTTCTGGTTGCTGTTTCTATTCCTGCATACACATGCCTAATAATTATTTTTGCACTTTCTTCGTAAGGCAACTCATCATGTGGGTTTGTTCCTTGTTGTTGGTTTTCGATAAAGAATTGTGGGGTTTCCATCTTACCAATATCATGGTACAAGGCTCCTGCCCTTACCAGTAATGCATTTCCGCCTATTTCAAAAATAGCTGCTTCGGCTAAATTTGCTACTTGTAATGAATGTTGGAATGTTCCTGGTGCTTTGTAAGAAAGTTCCCGCAATAATGGATTGTTGATGTTTGTGAATTCCATTAAGGTAACTTCTGTGGTAATTCCAAATAATTTTTCGAAGGCATATATTAATGGATATGCAATTAAGGATAAAATTACACTTACTAAAAACCAAACTAAATGCGACCAATCTATATTTAAAAACGAACCTTCATGTATAATTGAAATACCAATGTACCCAACCACATAAGTAGCATATATTAATAATGCAGATAATAAAAATTGTGAACGCTTTAATAAATTTTTAATACTGTTGATGGCAACCATACCCGCAGTTATTTGTAAGAAAATAAATTCGTATCCGTTTGGTACAAAAAAACCAGCTACTATCACTACTAATAAATGTATGTACAGTGCTAAACGAGTATCAAAAATCACCCTAATAATTATAGGAACAATGCAATATGGGATAAAATATAAACTCGGCAAATTCATGCGTAATGCCCATGAAAGCACTACCAGCATAAAGGTTACAATTAACAGAATGATAAACATTTTACGGATATCAGAATAAATATCTTTCCTGAACATGGAAAGAAACACCATCAATAAAATTAAAATGAGTCCTACTAAAATACCCTGCCCTAAACTTACAATGTATTTATTACCTAATATTCCTAACCTTCTGTCGTATTCATTTTTTAAAGACTCAAGTACATTGTAAATTTGCTGATCCACCATTCTCCCTCTGTCTACAATTACCTCACCGGAACGTACCATCCCTCTGTATTCTGATATATTACTTAATTTTTCTTTAAGTATTTTTTCATTCAACTCTTCATTATATATAATATTTTCGGTAAGTGCTTGCTGTAATGCTGGCGATAATACCATGGTGTCTATTTCTGTAGATGCATTGAGCAAGGAAGCATGTAGCTGATTTACGGCTAACTTATAATTATAAAGTGTGTTTATGCTGGTTGACCGTGCCTCGTTATTTCTTACAACATAAATTAAATCTTGCTTTTCAGAATTATCATTTACTATAGAAATTACTCCTTTATTATATATTGATAACAGTAAATTCTCGCCAAATAATACATTCTTTTTATAAGTTGATTTATCTACACTTCCATATTTTGCTAACCATAAATTATAGAACTCGTTTCTGAAAACGACTAAACTATTTTTCTCCACCTCTGTATTTAATTCATAAAATGGAGCTAATTGATTTGTAATTTCACGTTTTTCTTGTTCGATTTCTGTCGATGCTTTTTCTATAGCGAAATCAAATGGAGCAACTAATTGCTCATGCATCCATGATTTACCTTTGTCAAACTCATACTTGAACTTCCTGCCTTTAGGTAAAGAAACCACAATTACGCATACACAAGCAAACATCAATAAGTACTTAATGATGTCTTGGCGAGTGGTTGAAATAGGTGTTTTTTTGCTCATTTATAAGGTTATTGAGAATCAATAAATATACGAATAGTCCTTATGTAACAAGCATAAAATATAAACTACTATATACGATTTCCCTCGAAAAATTACCAAAAATCTAAGAAATAGTGCTAAAAATCTAAAAACAGGTCGACTAGAAAGTGAATGAAATACTTTTGAATAAAAAAGTCATGAAAAAAATATACTTAGTTGATGATAATGATACGATTCAACAATTTTTAAGCTTTAGATTATCTGGTAAATACGATTTAAGTATTTATCCTGATGCTGCTTCTATTTACAACCAATTAAGATTTGATAAGAAATTACCAGATTTATTGGTAATTGATATCGGTCTACCAGACATGAATGGTGTGGAGTTAATTGACAAAATTAAAAGAAGCAATTTTCTAAAACATATCCCAATTTTAGTATTATCTGGTGCAAATAAAAGCGATGTGAGAATTGAAGCATTAAAGGCCGGAGCAGAATACTTTATGTTAAAACCCTTTAATCCTTCTGAATTTGAACTAGTAATTCAAAAATTTATTGATAAAAGCCAATCCGCTTAATTATGAAAAATCCTACAGAAAAATTCTTATTCATTGGAACAAATCCATATGAAAATATACAAGATGATTTACATAAAGATGGAATTCTTATTTATTCTCTTCAGTCGTATTTATCGGGTATCGAATATATGAATTATTCAAATAACCAAGATTTTTCGGCTATTATAATTGATACGTTCAACATAAATTATGTATTTACAGAAGAATACGTAAAGAAATTAAAGAGCTTCAATAAAGGAATTCCTGTAATTGCGATTGGAAGTAATAGCAACAAATTTGAGTACGAATCTAGAATTGCGGGCTTTGACGACTGCATTTATTTCGATACGCCCTTTAAGGTATTGCAAACCTTAAGTAAAGAGATTAAGCATACTCTAATTAATCAACCTGAAAAATCATTAATAATTCCAAAAGCATACAAAATCCCATTTGATAAACGATTAGTAGATATTATAGGCTCACTTATATTATTAACAATATTGGCGCCAGTATTTCTACTTATTATGATACTAATAAGAATAGAATCTAAAGGTCCGGTATTCTATTATTCTAATAGAACAAGCTCGGGTTATAAGGTTTTTAAGTTCTATAAATTTAGGTCGATGCGTATAAATGCTGATAAAGAATTATCAAAAATTCAAAATATGTATCATGAAAAATCAAACACGATTAATCTCTCGAATGCAGATTTACATACTGAATTGATAAGTGATGAAGGATATATTAATGAAGAAGAATACATAGAACAGCAAAGAGCATTAGATGCAAAACCTTTTTTTAAAATAAATAATGATCCAAGGGTTACTAAGGTGGGTAAATTTTTACGTAACAGTAGTTTAGATGAGCTCCCGCAATTATTAAATGTTCTAAAAGG
>JAGVEE010000402.1 GCA_020058405.1 Sphingobacteriales bacterium | reverse complement strand
TTATTGTAATGTTATAATAATTATTGCCAAGTGTGTTTAACAAAGATGTAATCTGCTCATTCGTAATTTTCTTTTTTGCATTGAATTTTAATCCATACACAAAACCATGAAATTCTGAAAGTACATGACATCTTATTGCGTCATCGGCAAAATTAGTTTTTGCTTGGTTCAAATAATTTATGGCTGTTGCTGCCATCACTTTTTCTATTTCGATACTTATAATTTCAATTTGTGCATCTCTTGTAGCATAGTCATTATTATTTATAGCTGCTCTGCCAGTAATAAATGCATTCATTATTTTTTTATTACAATCTAATACTGCATTTCTTGCGTTAATGTATTTACTTAGATACTTTATCCCTGCTGTATTAGTTGGGAAATCTGTAGGAATTGCTAAGTACCCAAATGCTTCGTCCCAGTGATGTTGCATTGCAGTGCCTGTTGCTTCATTTAAAATCGTATTATCTACATTCATTTTTTCTGATGATAAATACACGGATGTAATTTGATTATAGATCATCGCCATCATTAATCCTTTATCAATTCTTTCTTTAAACTCAATGCCATTTGCAGA
Organism: Sphingobacteriales bacterium; assembly: GCA_020058405.1. GTDB lineage: Bacteria > Bacteroidota > Bacteroidia > Sphingobacteriales > Sphingobacteriaceae > CAJBVG01. The sequence continues at coordinate 2,268 of JAGVEE010000402.1, read as the reverse complement.
TAATAAATACTTACGAGTACCGTCGTTACTGCTTACTACTCCTGCAACACCCATACTTCCAGTTGTTGTTGAAGTGCTTATTGTTTCTAATGAATCAAAGTAAGATTCTATAACGCTTTGTTCTGTTAAATATGTTTTGTCTTTTAATTGTTTTCCGGAAGTGTTTAAAGTGGCGTCGGCAAATGGATTATTTAAGTTCGAATACATCTCTCTTAACTTTTGAGCACTTACAACCGTATTCGGCACATTCCCTTTTTTTACTTCGTTCAATAATTCGTCGAGCATGAGCAAACGTTGTGTTTGACCGGCGTAGTTAACGCGCTCAAAAGTATAAGTTGTAGGGATTTCATATTTGATAGCTGTAGGGCTAACTTCTTCCTTTGTACATGCTGAAAAAAGAATTAAAATGCTAATTGCGAGTAATATAGATTGTTTTTTCATGATAATTATTGATGTCATCCTTATTTAGACTAATTCTTAACGATGCAAATATGAGCCTTATTTAGACTAATTACAAATAAAATATGAAAAAAAATAAAGCTTAAAAATGGCCTTTAAATGAGTGGTTTAAATATTTTGCTATCTTGTAATATGAATTACAAATTAATAATAGGCTTACTAATACTACACATAAACGTTAGTTTAGCTCAAACTGGCCCATATGTTCAAGTTCAATTTGAAGCAGATCCATCTCAGATGCGAGCTATTCTACAAGAAGGAATAGATATGGAAGGAATCGTAAAGAAAGGCAGTTATTTTATCGCCGAACTGAGTCAAGAAGAATTAGCAATTATTAGATCGAAAACGGGGAAAACACAAATATTAATAAATGATTTGGGTGGTTTTTACACTGAAAGAGCTAAAAAGGATTTTGCATCTGCCAATAAGAGTACAAGTGTTGCGCCACCTGGTTTTTCATTAGGTACATTAGGTGGGTATTTAAAATACAACGAAATAGTTAGCATGCTAGACAGTATGCACAGAAGGTATCCGAATTTAATCACAGCAAAGAAGAGCATTGGTAATACATTAGAAAACAATCCGATATATGTTATGAAAATATCCGATAACCCGAATAAAGAAGAACCTCAAGAAAAGCAAGTATTGTATGATGCCATGCACCATGCTCGTGAGCCTCAAGCCATGATGCAGATGATTTATTTTATGTGGTACATTATGGATAGATACGAGAAAAATGACCCAATTGCTAAGTACATTATTAATAACAGGGAATTATATTTCATACCTATAGTAAACCCCGATGGTTATTTATACAATGCAAGTATATCACCTAATGGAGGAGGCATGTGGCGCAAGAATAGAAGTTTTAATGCCGATGCTACACGTGGAGTTGATTTAAATAGAAATTACAGTTACGATTGGGGATATGACGATGTTGGCTCTTCTCCATTTGGCAACACTAATACATTTAGAGGGCCAACGGCATTTTCGGAACCAGAGACTCAGAACATGCGAAACTTTGTAAACTCTAAAAAATTTAAAACTAATTTAAGTTACCATACGTATGGCGGTTATTTAATTTACCCATTTGGTGCCAAAGAAAATTATTATACACCAGATAGTAATATGTTTAGATTGTATGCTGATAGTTTAACAAAAGATAATAATTACTCATCTGGAACTGTGTTCGAAACCTTATCATACTTTGCAAATGGAGGCTCTTGCGATTGGATGTATGGCGATACAACACATTCAAAAATATTTTCGTTTACTCCAGAAGTTGGTTTTTCAAATGATGGCTTTTGGCCTGCACCTTCACGAATTATACCACTTAGCGAAGAAAACATTGCACCAAATTTATTTTTAGCGAAATACGCGGTTAATGGATTGGATGTAATTTATAATGATACAGTGTTTTCTAAGGAAATTAGTTTTAGTATTAATTTGTCTTATTTCTCTGCAGGCTTAGAAAACAATAAAGCAATAAAGTCGTACCTAGATTTTTATACCCAACCTTTGCTAGTTTCTAATTTAGATACCTTTAGTACATCGGGCATTACTACATTCGGTAAAGTACCTTTTAGTTTTGCTGTTAATTTCAGCACTGCATCACAAACAAAAACTGAAATTCCATTTAGAGTAGTAAGTATTGTTGATGATAGCGTACAATACGATTCATCATTATTAATTATTGATAGAACTGTAGGGATAAATAAAGAAACGAAAAAAGAAATTAGAATTTACCCGAATCCAAGTAGTAGTAAAATAAACATCGACTATACATTAAATAAAAACAGTATTATTAAT
>JAGVEE010000141.1 GCA_020058405.1 Sphingobacteriales bacterium | reverse complement strand
TGATGATACTATACTGTTTAAATCTATTTTTACTTTTTTTGTATTGTAAATAGCACTTAGTATTACACTGCCATTTTCAATTATAGTTCTGTAATGTGTAAGAAAAATAAATAAAATGGAAATGAACAAAATACCTGAACCTACTACTAAAAACAATCCCGCTTCTTGTTCCCGATTTCTATCTTCTGAAATAAAATAAGCTAGGAAGCAAAATATAGCCAACACAAATCTGCGGGTAGTCCAGAACTTTACATTTCCTAAAGTCTGCCGTTCTTGATATAGTATATGCCTAGCCATTTTTAATTCTAAGGTGCAATATTCGTTTCGTGTGTTCAGAAAGTTTATACCGCTCGTCTGTTTGATGCCCCAATATACAAACAATATTACCTTCACTTACTATAACAAAGGTATTTTCTTTTTGTTGAAATGTAAATTTTTTATCGACAAAGTAATCACTTAACTTTTTCTTGCCTTTCATCCCTAAAGGAATAAACCAATCGCCAACTTGCCATGTTCTTATTTTCAAGGGGAATTCAAGCTTTTCTAAATCTAAATATTTACTTGATTTTTCAAACTTAAAATCAGGACTAAAGCCATTCAGCTTTTGAATTAAAATAGTACAATCCTTAATAGTAATTTCATGGTCGTCCAAATTAATTGTTTCTTCAATATATTTTGAAACTATACCTCTTTCTTCAACAGAAAAGCCATCACGCTGTTTCCTCAATAATACTTTTTCAGATTCAAATGTTCTCCCAATTTGTACATTTAAATTTTCTAGTATGTCAGTAATCGTATCGTGTGTAAAGCCCAGAGTTACCAATAGTTTTCGGAGCAACCATTTGCCAGATGTTAACTTTTGTACACCCTCCACATTTATTAAATTATTTCGAAATATTTTATCTACGTGTTCTGAATAATATTTTGATAAGATAAGTTCTGTTTCTTCAATATCTTTATTTAATTGAACAATATTATTTCTCCAACTATCAGAAATTTCATCTAATAAGGGAAGAATTTTATTGCGTAAATTATTTCGCAGGTAATCGTTTTTCGCATTCGATGAATCTTCTCTCCATTTAATGTTATTCTGCTTCGCAAATTGATCTATCTCAGCCCTGCTAAAGCACATGAGAGGCCTGCTTGCATGTTCATTACTAATAATGCCCTTTAAGCCAGCAATTCCGGTGCCTCTAATAATATTAATAAATGTTGTTTCAATAGAATCGTCGGTGTGCTGTGCAACAAGTACTTTGCTAAACCCTTTACTCTGTTTTAAGTCTTTAAACCATGCATACCTAATTTCCCTAGCCGCCATTTGTATGGAAACTTTATTATTCTCTGAATAACTAATAGTATCAGCATGTTTCACAAAAAGCTCAATTGACTGGCTTTGGCAATAATCCCTAAGGAATTGCTCATCTGCATCTGATTCTTCCCCTCTTAGCTTAAAATTAACGTGTGCTACCGCCAATTTATAGGGTAATTGTTGGAATAAATGTAACATCACCATAGAATCTATACCCCCACTAACCGCCAGCAATAAGCGATCTGTAGGTTCAAATAAACCTTTAGCAGCAATATATTCCTTTAGTTTTTCTAACATTACAATACAAAAGTATTTAATTTCGTTGAATTGCATTCTTTTGGTAAATTAAATCGAGTATTTTTGCGCTGCATGAAAATTTTCAGGTCCTTATTTCTATTTATCTTAATTCCATCTCTTAGCATTGCTCAAAAAGCAAGTAAGGTTGAAGTTTTAAATGCAGATGTATTCGAATTTCTAAAATCTGGAAACGAACAAATCAAGAAATTAAAAGGGAACTGCCAATTTAAACAAGACAATACATTCTTTTATTGCGATTCTGCGCTGCTTTACGATACTAAAAATACAGTTGACGCGTACGGAAAAGTAAGAATTGTACAAGGTGATTCACTTCAACTTTTTGGCGATTTTTTAAATTACGATGGTAATACTAAAATTGCTAAGTTCAATAAAAACGTAAGGGTAATACACAACGACATGTTGCTTACTACTCAAGTTTTAACTTACGATACAAAAAACAGAATTGCTACGTACCCTAACGGTGGCAAAATTGTAAACGTTGATAATATTCTCACGAGTACTTATGGATATTATTTCGCAAATACTTCTGATGCTTATTTCAAGAAAAACGTGGTGCTTACCAACCCCAAATACATTTTAAAATCGGACACTCTAAAATACAATTCAAAAACACGTATTTCTACTTTTTACGGACCAACCACTATTACTTCCGAAGAAGATTTTTTATACTCTGAAGCGGGTACCTATAATACCGTTACGGACATTGCTCAGTTTACGAAAAACCCTTATTACAAAAATGGTTCGCAAACATTAGCAGGCGATTTTTTATATTATGATAGAGTAAAAGGACTCGGCAGAGCCCTTAAAAATATAAGTTTTATAGATACCGCTCAAAAAATAATATTAAGAGGCGACAAAGCAAACTATAATAGGAAAACAGAATCATCTGTAGTTACAAATAATGCCTATGTAATTGTTTTGGTTGATAACGATTCTTTATTTTTATCAGCAGATACATTAAAAAGTTTTATGGATAAAAGCATGACCTATAGAACTCTTGTTGCTTACCATGATGTACGTGCTTACAAAAAAGATTTGCAAGCTCGCTGTGATTCTATGGTGTATACCTATATAGATTCTACGATGAAATGTTATACAAATCCAACCATTTGGTCGCAAAATGCTCAAATGACAGCCGATTTTGTAACATTAGAACTTAAAAACGGCGATCTGCATAAAATGAATTTATACAACAACGCTTTTCTTGTAATGGTAGATTCATTAGACACCTTAAAGTTTGATCAAATAAAAGGAAAAAACATGTTTGGTTTTTTTGTGAACAATGAGCTGCAAGTATTAAATGTAGAGGGTAACGGACAAAGTATTTATTTTGCGAAAGAAGAAGATAAACCAGGTGAATACCTTGGTGTAAACAAAGCAGAATGTAGCAACATGATCATTCGCTTTAAAGAAAATAAAGTTCAAAAAGTAAATTTCTTAGTTAAACCCGATGCCGTTTTTTCTCCACTTGATAAAGTAACCGAAGAAGACCTCAAACTAAAAGGATTCATCTGGCGAATAAAACTCAGACCCACAAGCAAGGAAAGCGTTATTTTTAGATATTAGTCTTTAGTAGTTAGTCTTTAGAAAGCAATGATGTT
>JAGVEE010000116.1 GCA_020058405.1 Sphingobacteriales bacterium | reverse complement strand
TGAATAATAAAATAGAAATTAGAATAAAGAAATTGGTCTTATTTCTATAAGATTTACTAGATAGTACGAAGAGTAATAATATTAAGGTAATGATTAATAATTCCGACCAACGCGCTCCAAATCCCGACATTTCAGAATCTGTTCGGTAATAGTTCTCATAACCTACCTCTGTAAAAGGCATTCTGAATTTAGAACTATCAGGGTTTCTAGAATAAACTGGAGATGCAAAACTAGCATCTATAAAGTTTTGAAATCTATTTTGATCAAAGAAATTAACCGATTTATGTATATTACCTACAATTTCTCCCACATTGTTTTCACCCATTAATGGATAAAATGGATGTCCTTTTTCTAAAGTATTTCTGGTGTAAGATGAATATCCAATTACAAAAACTGCAAGGATATATAACATACTAAATCCTAAAAATACTTTTAATCTTAATGCAGGATGTTTAATAACATACCAAAAAAAGAAGGCAAAATTGAAAATACTTAAATACACCAAATTGGTAAATTTGATGTTTACAAAGTAAATAAAAACGGAGGCTAAAAGTATAGAAATAAATACTGATGGTTTATCTAATAAATAATACAATAGCAACAGATAGATGCTTATACCCATTGCCGATTGTCCATCAACATAAAAACTAAAAAATTGTGAATAGGCAATAGGATTGAGTGCTATGCATAAGGCAAAAAGGCTTGTAATAATTTTTGAGAAATTGTGCTTTGCTGTGAGTACAAAATAAGCAATACCAAAACATGCGAATGATAAGAGAAGCGTAAGCAGTTTAGTTGCTTGAATACTTCCTGATAACTTAAAAATAGTTGCTTGTACAAGCCAACTTGCATGCGGGTAATGATGAATCCAAATATCACTTTCTGAAATAGATTTTTGTACATCATAAGAAGCATAAAAGGGATTCCAATTTTCTGATAATTTTAGTATTGCATCTTGGTGGTACCATTGCCCGTCCCAAGAAACATCGTATGTTTTGGAGATTAAATAAAAACAGATAAAAATTGAAGATATGCTTATAAGATTACTATTTAGTAAGTTCTTTTTACCTACAAAGTAATAAACAATAAGATTTGAAACTATATATGCAATTGGAATTGTAATTAGCTGTAGGGGTAATTTAAGCGCTAATTCTATGGACGAAAATATAAATGTTAGGCTTATGCAAAATATAATTAAAGCAGCACTTGTTAAAACTAGTTTGTTATGATTTGAATTCTCAACGCTTATGGGCTTCATGTTATAAAAATAAAAAAAGTCCCGATAAATCAGGACTTTTTTTTATTAAAGCGAAGCGCTCTAACGACTAATATCTAAAGACTAGTATCTAGTTTAATATTCGTCTTCATCAAACTCCTCATCATCAAAGCCGGCATCAAATTCGTCAACCCCTAAGTCTAAATCTAAATCATCGTCTTCATCGTCGATTAAACGATTGTTCAATGGCTTAGAATCTTTTGCAGGAGGCGTTTTTGCTTTCGCTTTAGAACTACCTGCTTTGCTAGGTGTTGTACCAGCTTTTTTGGTGCTTGCTTTTTTAGGGCTTTTCATTGGACTGAGGAATTTCTAATATTTTTATTTCGTACTAACAAAGTTAATACAATGATTTCAATCAAAACAAAAAAAATAAAAAAAATTATTCTTCAGAATTTTTATTTTCTTCGTCCTCTTCAGTAGTAAAATTTTCTACGTTCTCTGCTTCTGTAATTTCAGGTGCTTCATCTACCATGAGTTCTGCATCATCCTCTTGATGTTCTAATTCTGAAGCCCTGGCTGCGCTTATAGATTCTATGTCTACATTAGAATCTTCTGGGTTAATCGAGTTTTCTAAAGATTGTATGTCTTTTAACTGTGGGAGGTCCTTCGGATTTTTCAAACCAAAGTGATCCATAAAACTCAAACTCGTTTCATATAAGATCGGTTTACCGGGTCCGCTGCTTCTTCCGTTAATAGAAATTAAATCTTTTTCTAATAATTTCTGAACGCTGTAATCGCAATTTACTCCTCTAATTAACTCAATTTCCGATTTAGTAATAGGCTGTTTGTATGCAATAATGGCTAATGTTTCCATTGCTGCCGTAGAAAGCTTTTTCTTTTCTTTATGAATAATTAATTGATTTAATAATTCATGATATTCTGTTTTACTTAAAAACTGATAGCCATTGCTTATCTGTATTAACTCAAATACAAAATCATCTGCTTGGTATTTCTCTTTTATAACTTCTAAATCCGATAAAATTTCTTCTTCCGACAAAGTTAATCCTAGAGAATTATTCACTAAGGTTTGAATATCTACTAATGAGATGCTTTGCTCAGATGCAAAAATTAAGGCCTCAATATGTTTTTGTGTCTGTTCCAATGTATTCTAATTTGTCGCAATTAATGAAATGAGCGCGAATAATGCAAACTTAATAATTAATCACTTGCTGTTCCATATTTGTTGGCAACTCTCTGTATTCATATTGCTGAGTGCGCAATTGTGGCCTAAACCCAGCTTCTTTTATAGCATCTTGTATGCCTTGAGCGGTAAACCTATGTGGTGCACCCGCTGCCGATACTACGTTTTCTTCAATCATAATCGAACCAAAGTCGTTTGCTCCTGCGTGTAAACAAATCTGAGCGATGTCTTTACCCACTGTTAACCAAGAAGCTTGTATGTTTTCAATATTTGGCAACATTATTCTGCTCAAAGCAATCATTCTAATGTATTCATCGCCTGTTACATTATTAGTAATGCCTCTAATTTTCTTTAATAAAGTGCCATCATCTTGGAAAGGCCAAGGAATAAAAGCAATAAAACCTTTTGCATCTGCAGGTTTCTCTGCCTGTACTTCTCTCAACCAAACTAAATGCTCAAAACGCTCTTCTAAGGTTTCTACATGTCCAAACATCATAGTAGCAGAAGTCGTAATGTTTAATTGATGCGCAGCACGCATTACATCTAACCACTCTTTACCAGAACATTTACCTTTAGAAATCAACCTTCTTACGCGGTCGTTCAAAATTTCTGCACCCGCACCTGGTAATGAATCTAAACCGGCTTCTACCAAAGCTTTTAACACTTCGGTATGCGACAGTTGCTCTAATTTAGCAATGTGTGCAATTTCTGGGGGACCTAATGAATGTAGTTTAATTTGTGCGTACAATCGTTTCAGTTCTCTAAACAGATCAACATAATACGACAAACCCAAATCGGGGTGATGCCCACCTTGAAGTAATAATTGCTCGCCACCATAACGAATGGTTTCTTCAATTTTAATTTTATACTCTTCTATGGTGGTTATATACGATTCGTCGTGACCAGGTCTTCTGAAAAAATTACAAAATTTACAATTAGCAATGCAAACATTGGTAGTATTTAAATTCCTATCGATGATCCAAGTAACGGCATTACTGTTCTTTTTCTGCTGTTTACGGAGTTCATTAGCCGTGTACATTAAATCGGGAGTAGAGGCGTGTTGATATAAATACATCCCTTCCTCGATGCTAAGAAACTCGAAATGAGACGCTTTGTTTAATAGCTCTTTTACATTCATATGGCAAATATATTAGCTTAATTATATTTAAATTAATTTTATTCACGATTTGGGAAAAATACCCTTTTTAATCCCTCTCAAAATCGATAGTTTTACCAATTCAAATCAAAAAACCATGAAAAAGTTTTATTTATTATTATTATTTGGATTGATTAGCACATTTAGCATCGCTCAATCTACAAAATCATTAAAAGACTATAAACAAGATAAAACTACTATTGTAAAAGATAGCACAGGAAAAGTATTACCTGCCGAAGAATGGTTTTTTAAAGTGCAAAGCAATGAATTTACTCTTGAGCAGATTACCGCTGATGAGGTAGATCCTAGAGAATTTAAGCTTCGTGTAAGTACTCCCGAAGAAAAACGAATGGCTATGCAACGCTCAGATCGTAAAGGTCCAATTACGCTTGCTGGATTTACTACTGGTAAACCAATCATAGACTACTCTGTAACCGATATTAACGGTAAAACCTATACCAAAGAGGCTTTATTAGGCAAAGTGGTAGTAATTAATTTTTGGTTTAAAGATGCGACACCTTGCAAAGCGGAAATTCCAGAGTTAAACAAATTGGTGAAGAAGTTTAAAGGAAAAGACGTTGTTTTTTTAGCACCAACATATGATCCTTTAGAAGATGTTACTGAATTTCTAAAAAAATTACCCTTCAATTTTATTATTTGTACGGATGTAGATGAGATGATTATCAATATGAACATATCAAAATACCCAACTCATGTGGTAGTTGATAAACAAGGCGTCGTACAATTTGTTACTATCGGACAAACAGATCGTATTTTCGATCAGTTGAACTTCGAAATAACTAACGCACTATAAAATAACGAATGATCCATTTCCAACGATTTACACTCGATAACGGCTTAAAAGTATTAGTACATGAAGATCATACAGCGCCAATGGCTGTGCTTAATGTATTGTATGATGTAGGCGCTAAAGATGAAAACCCAGCACAAACTGGTTTTGCGCATTTATTTGAACACCTTATGTTTGGTGGTTCTATAAACATCCCATCGTATGATGAGCCATTGCAAATGGTAGGCGGCGAGAACAATGCTTTTACGAACAACGATATTACGAATTATTACATACAAGTACCGGCCGTAAACATTGAAACAGCGTTTTGGTTAGAGTCTGATCGGATGTTGAGTTTAGCCTTTTCTGATAAAAGTTTGGAAACACAGCGAAGCGTTGTAATAGAGGAGTTTAAGCAGCGTTACTTAAACCAACCTTATGGTGATGTTTGGTTAAAATTACGCGACTTGGCTTATACCACACACCCGTACCAATGGGCTACCATCGGCAAAGAAATTTCGCATATCGAAAATGCAAAGATGGAAGATGTGAAAGCTTTTTTCCATAAACATTATACCCCACAGAATGCCATTTTAGTAGTGGCTGGAGATGTACATCTGGAGCAAGTAAAAGAGTTAACGAACAAATGGTTTGGTACCATACCTGCGGGTAATAAGTACACTAGAAACTTACCTCAAGAACCCGCCCAAACAGAAGAACGTAGGTTAAACACTACTGCTGATGTTCCGAACGATGCTATTTACAAAGCCTTCCATGTACACGAGCGTAACCATAAAAATTATTATACCGCTGATATCATTTCTGATGTACTTTCCAGAGGAGAATCATCAAGATTATACCAAGAATTGGTGAAAAACAAGAAGATATTTTCGGAGGTTAATGCTTACATAACGGGTGATATTGATGCAGGATTGTTTGTGCTAGAAGGTAAGCCAGCAAAGGGTTATACACTGGAGCAAGCCGACGAAGCACTGTGGACTGTAGTAGAAGAATTGAAGCATACGGAGCTAGAAAATAGAGAGCTGCAAAAAATTGTAAATAAATTAGAATCCTCTACTGTTTTTGGTGAAATGAACCTTCTCAATAAAGCCATGAATATGGCCTACTTCGAATTATTAGGAGACGCAGCCAGAATGAATACTGAAATGGATAGATACCGTGAAGTTACTGCAGCCGATATTGTAAACTACAGTAAACAAATATTTACCAAAGAAAATTGTTCAACCTTATTCTACCATAGTAAAAACTAACATGACTTTAACACTTGATAGAACAAAGGCCCCAGAGGCATACGACCTAAAAACTATTCATTTATTGCACACAGAATCTGTGGTATTAAGCAATGGATTAAAAGTATTTTGCATAAATGGTGCCGAGGAAGAGGTAATTAAACTAGAATTAGTGTTTAAAACAGGAACCAGAGCCGAATCTAAAAAATTAGTAGCATCGGCATGTAATTACTTGTTAAATGCGGGCAGCACAAAAATGTCTTCATCAGAAATAATGGAGAAGTTAGATTTTTATGGCTCATTTTATCAACATGATAATCAATTAGACCGAGCTTCCATCAGCATTTATACCTTAAAAAAATATTTTAAAGAAACCCTGGATATATTTGCAGACATCATTCTTGACCCCGTATTTCCGGAGGAGGAATTAGCCATTTATAAAGAAAATGCAAAGCAACGTTTTCTCATAAACATCACTAAAAACGATTACAGAGCAAGAAGAGAATTCCACAACGCATTGTATGGCAACCATCCTTATGGTAAATTAATAGAAGCAGAAGATTACGATGCATTAACGAGGGAAGATGTTTTAAACTTTTATAAAGAGCATTATACCTTAGAAAATGCAAGTGTTTTAATGACTGGAAATTTTGGGGAGCTTGAATTGAAAATGCTCGAAAATGTATTTCAAGTATATCAATTTAAAGAAAATACCAAAGTCGATTTTTTAGTACCAAGTATACAAGAGCCCATTAAAATATATAACGAACGACCAGAGGCATTGCAATCTGCTATTAGAATTGGAAAGCAGATTATGCATAAAACTGATGTCGATTACATTGAGTTTTCAATCCTTACCACCGTGTTAGGAGGTTATTTTGGTTCGAGGTTGATGTCGAATATTAGAGAAGATAAAGGTTATACGTATGGAATTGGAGCAGGAGTGTACCCATTATTAGATTCAGCATTTTTTTACATAGCTACGGAAGTAGGTACAGAGGTTACAAATGCTGCATTGGAGGAAATTTATAAAGAAATTGAGCGTTTACGTATAGAATTGATACCGGAAGAGGAGTTGAATTTGGTAAAGAATTACTTAAAAGGATCCTTTATTGGCAGTATAGAAAACATATTTAGTCACGCAGATAAATTTAAAAGTGTATATTTATATAATTTGAATTACGATTATTACGATCGGTATTTTAAATTGGTGGATGGAGTAAGTTCGGAGCGATTATTGCAATTATCAAAAGAATATTTAACAGTAAACAGCCTTACAGAGGTTGTAATAGGAAAAAAATAATATATTTGGGGAATGAAATTTTCTAAAATACTATTCATATTAGGATTTGCTCTCTGTACAAATTGCTTTGCACAGACCATTCCTGTAGTAGAAATAGATTCTGTTTCTGTATTAGACAATCAACGAGTGCAGATTGCTTGGAAAGCATCTACAGATGCTCGAGTAGATGGCTATTATATTTACAGAGTATATACTAACAATTTAGGAGAACCAGATTTTTACGATCCTATTTTAGCAAATGCTAACGGAAGGCTTACAAATAGTTTTGTGTACATTGATAACACAGGAACTATTGATTTAACAAGCACTTCAATTATGCGTTTTTATGTATCGGCTGTTGATTTAGATGTAAATCCGCCTATACAATCAAATTTAGATTCAGCGGCAACAAAACCACATCAAACTATCTTATTAAATAACTCAATTGATATATGTAATGCATCTGCAAATCTTACTTGGAATACATACGTGAACCCTAACAATGGTTGGGCAAACGGAGCATCGAGGTACGAAGTTTGGGAAAGCCAGGATGGCAATGCTTACCAAGTTGTATACAGCGGGCAAAATACATCGTATGTTCGTAGAGGTTTAAGAACAGGAATAAACTATCAATACAAAGTACGAGTAGTTAGCAACGATTTAATAAAAACATCGAGTTCTAATGTACGATTAACAAGTGGAGTATTTAACAATTATCCTGCTTATGTATACCTATACAATGCATCGGTTAATGGCGATAACAGAAAAATTGCATTGAACTGGACAACCGATACTACTAACATGAAACTTACTTATCAAATTATGATGAGTACAGACAGTGTTAATTTTAAAGAGGTTGCTAGATTTGATTCTGTACCATACAAAAGATTTAGAGATACAGTTATTACAAATGTAATTCCGGATAGGCTAAATTATTTCTTCCAAATTATTACTTCATGCTCTTGCCCAGATACCTTAGATACTACAGCCGTTACAAAGGTTATTAAGTTAAAAGCAGAATACATTGATGAAACAACCAATTTATTAACTTGGAATGATTACGAAGGTTGGTTGCAAGGCACTGGTTTTTACGAGTTATTTAGGGTTAAAATTGATGTAGCCACCAATACACAAACAAAAGATTTAATTGCAACATTGGTACCACCAGTTATAGAATACGAAGATAATTCACCTGATTTATTAGGAGCTGATGGCGTAACCTCTTATTATTTACAAGCGCGAGAACAGGTCGGGAATCCCATAATACCAACAACACCTTCCTCTTTTTCAAACTTTGCTTACGTTTACAAAGAAGTAAAATTAATTATACCAGGTGCATTTTCACCAAATGCTGCCAACCCGATATTTCGTCCACAGGTACTCACCCAAACAACGGCTAAATTTGAAATGAAAATTTTTAATCGTTGGGGTAAGCTAGTGTTTGAAACCATTGATGAATTTCAAGGATGGGATGGAAAAGACAAAGACAACGGCTTGATTTGCCCTCCGGGAGCATACATTTACATTATTGATGTAATTGATGCAAACGGTGCAACACTCAACAAAGTTGGTTCGGTTGCGCTGCTCGACTAAAAATTTAATACGATATTCTGAAATAATTTTCTATTTTTGTGCGGCAAGTAATAAACCGTAATTATTTGCCATATGAATCTAGATTCTAATAAGTTCGTTTCCGAAGGATTAACCTACGACGATGTTTTGCTACTTCCAAGTTATTCGGAAGTTCTTCCGAGAGAAGTAAACACACAAACTTACATTACCAAGAAAATTAAGCTTAATGTTCCTATTGTATCTGCAGCGATGGATACGGTTACGGAATCAGCATTGGCAATAGCTATAGCTCAAAATGGGGGCATAGGCATGCTTCATAAAAATATGAGTATAGATCGCCAAGCTGATGAAGTTCGCAAAGTGAAGCGCTCAGAAAGCGGCATGATACAAGATCCTGTTACTTTGCATGAGGATGCAACGCTAGCCGACGCTCTTAAACTTATGAAAGAGTACAAAATTGGAGGCATTCCAATTATCGCAAAAGACAAAAAATTACTTGGTATTTTAACAAATAGAGACATCCGTTTTCAAAAGGATATTTCGCTTAAAGTATCCTCTGTAATGACGGCTACCAATTTAGTAACGGCACCAAAAGGCACCGATTTAAAAAAGGCAGAGCAAATATTACAGAAACATAAAATAGAAAAATTACCAGTAGTAGATGCCAAAGGCAAGCTTACGGGTTTAATTACGTACAAAGACATACAGAAATTTAAAAACTTCCCGAATGCATCTAAAGATGAGCACGGAAGATTAAGAGTTGGTGCAGCAGTTGGGGTAACTGCCGATACTATTGAAAGAGTTAGAGCATTAGTAAATGCCGGAGTAGATGTTATAGCAATTGATACAGCTCATGGACATTCTAAAGGAGTAATTACAATGTTGAAGGCAGTGAAAAAAGCATTCCCTAATTTACAAGTAATTGCAGGAAATATTGCAACAGGCGAGGCAGCTAAAGCATTAGCAAAAGCAGGTGCCGACGCAGTTAAAGTAGGTATTGGCCCGGGTTCTATTTGTACCACCCGAATTATTGCTGGTGTTGGTGTACCACAATTATATGCCGTCTACGAATGTGCAAAAGCATTAAAAGGAACAGGAGTTCCGGTAATTGCTGATGGTGGTATTAAACACACAGGTGATATTGCAAAGGCAATTGCAGCCGGTGCATCTTGCATTATGGCAGGATCATTATTTGCAGGAGTGGAGGAATCGCCAGGAGAAACGATCATTTACGAAGGACGTAAGTTTAAATCATACAGAGGAATGGGTTCTATTGAAGCCATGGAAAGTGGTTCTAAAGACCGTTACTTCCAAGATGTAGAAGATGATATTAAAAAATTAGTACCAGAAGGAATTGTGGGTAGAGTACCTTACAAAGGAACACTAGCAGAAGTAATTTACCAATACATTGGAGGGTTAAAAGCTGGTATGGGATATTGTGGTGCAGCAACTATTGAAGACATGCAAAAAGCAAGATTTGTAAAAATTACTGCTGCAGGTATGAAAGAAAGTCACCCGCACGATATTATTATAACTAACGAAGCACCTAATTATAGTCGTTAGTCTTTTTTTAGTCTCTAGTCTTTAGTCTCTAGTCGTTAGACAGAAGCAACTAATTACTAATTACTAAAGACTAACTACTAATGACTAGAGACTATTTTCTAACGACTAACGACTAAGGACTAATGACTAATCTTCTTCTTTTTTGTGGTTCCAGCACCGGTAACGATCCGGAAATTGTGGAAATGGCTAGAGATTTGGGAAAATTTTTAGCAGAGAATAAATTTAGGTTGATATATGGAGGCGGGAATGTTGGCTTAATGGGAATTATTGCAAATTCTGTAATGCAAAACGGTGGTGAGGTAATTGGAATTATACCAGAATTTTTGATGGTAAGAGAAGTTGGGCATGTAGAAGTTACGGAGTTTTATGTGGTAAAAAGCATGCACGAACGCAAAGCATTGATGTGTGATAAAGCGGATTTGATTTTAGCTATACCGGGAGGTTTCGGTACTTTTGATGAATTGTTTGAAATGCTTACTTGGTTGCAATTAGGTTTGCACTCCAAACCAATTGGATTGCTTAATTATAAAGGCTTTTTTGATTTACTTTTGAAACAGTTGGATTTAATGGTAGAAAAAGGTTTTTTACGACCATCAAACAAAGAATTAATTTTGGTAAACGAAAGTTACGAAGCCTTGTTAAATACTTTGTCGAAAATAAAGATAGAACCAGATACCAAATGGTTTACCGATAGAAATTTGAGTTAATAAAAATAACAATAGCATTTACTAAATTGCGGCATGGATATAGAATTCAATAAAAACGAAGACGTAAATAAACAAATGGTTTTTGAAATGAAAACCAAGTGGAAAAAAGTTGCAGAAGGGGGCGGCGCGAAAAACGCAGCAAAACAAAAAGAAAAAGGCAAGTTGCTTGCACGCGAACGAATTGAATACTTAATTGATAGCGATAAACCTTTTTTAGAAATTGGCGCATTTGCTGCCGATGGAATGTATGAAAAAGAAGGAGGATGCCCATCTGCAGGAGTAGTGGTGGGTATAGGGTACGTATCTGGCAGGCAGTGCATGATTGTGGCAAACGATGCTACTGTTAAGGCAGGAGCGTGGTTCCCGATGACCGCTAAAAAGAATTTACGTGCACAAGAAATATGCATGGAAAATAAATTACCAATTATTTATTTAGTAGATAGTGCTGGAGTTTATTTACCCATGCAAGACGAAATTTTTCCGGACAAAGAACATTTCGGAAGAATTTTTAGAAACAACGCCATCATGTCTGGCGAAGGAATTTTACAAATTGCGGCCATTATGGGAAGCTGTGTAGCAGGTGGTGCATATTTACCTATTATGAGTGATGAGGCGATGATTGTAGAAGGCACAGGCTCTGTGTTTTTAGCAGGATCGTATTTAGTGAAATCGGCAATTGGCGAAGACATTGATAACGAAACATTAGGCGGAGCTACTACGCATTGTGAGATTTCTGGAGTTACGGATTACAAACATCCGAATGATAAGGCTTGCTTAGATTCTATAAAAAATATAATGAGCAAAATTGGCGATTATAACAAAGCTGGTTTTGATAGAGTAAAAGCGGTAGAACCGAAAAAAGATCCAAAAGAAATTTACGGAATTTTACCGGATAACAGAGAGAAACAATACGAAATGCGTGAGATTATTGAGCGCATGGTAGATAATTCTGAGTTCGAAGAATACAAAGAAAAATACGGACAATCTATACTTTGTGGCTTAGCCAGAATTGACGGATGGGCAGTAGGTATTGTTGCTAACCAACGTAAAGTGGTAAAAAGTAAAAAAGGAGAAATGCAATTTGGTGGAGTTATTTACTCCGACTCTGCAGATAAAGCAGCACGTTTTATTATGAACTGTAACCAAAAGAAAATTCCTTTAGTATTTTTACAAGACGTTACCGGATTTATGGTAGGCTCACGTTCGGAGCACGGCGGTATTATAAAAGATGGCGCAAAAATGGTGAACGCCATGGCTAATTCTGTAGTGCCAAAATTTACCATCGTTATTGGTAATTCTTATGGAGCAGGAAACTATGCAATGTGTGGAAAGGCTTACGATCCACGTTTAATATACGCTTGGCCAACTGCAAAAATTGCCGTAATGGGTGGTAGTTCTGCTGCTAAAACATTATTTCAAATACAAGAAGCAACCATGCGTGCAAAAGGTGTAGAAATTTCTGCAGAAGATAAAGCTGATATGTTAAAAGAAATTTCGGATAGATACGATAGCCAAACCACTCCATATTACGCAGCATCACGCTTATGGGTGGATGGAATTATTGATCCATTAGAAACACGCAAAGTAATATCGATGGGCATTGAAGCAGCTAACCATGCACCAATAACAAAGAGGTACAACGTAGGGGTTATACAAACTTAAAAAATTACAAATTACGAATTACGAATTACGAATTGTTGAAACGTAATTCGTAATTTGTAATTCGTAATTCGTAATTCAACATTCAACATTCATAATTCATAATTCAAAAAGTGATTGCATTAAACGACCTTACCTTCGAATTCGGAGCGAGAGCATTATACGAAGAAGTAAATTGGCATATTAAACCAGGAGAAAAAATTGGGTTAATAGGAGCGAATGGTACAGGAAAAACTACCTTATTAAGAATTTTAGTAGGCGAGTACAAACCTACTTCGGGTACCATTTCTAAAACGAAAACCTTAAAAATTGGATACTTAAATCAGGATTTACTTTCTTACCAATCTGAACATTCTATATTACACGTTGCGATGGAAGCATTCGAACGTCAGAATGAATTACACGATCAAATTGAAGAAATAATTAAGCAATTAGAGCATGATTATTCTGATCAAATAATAACGAAACTAAGCACGCTACAAGAAGAGTTTGAAGCCTTAGATGGCTACAATATTCAGTACAAAGCAGAGCAAATTTTAGCCGGTTTAGGATTTACAGCCGACCAAACACAGCGTTCACTTTCTACCTTTTCTGGAGGTTGGCGTATGCGTGTAATGTTAGCGAAAATATTATTACAACAGCCAGATTTATTATTGCTAGATGAGCCTACCAACCACTTGGATTTACCTTCTATTAAATGGTTAGAAGAATACTTAAATGCCTTTGAAGGTGCTTATGTTATTGTTTCTCACGATAGGTATTTCTTAGATCGTACGGTTACTAAAATTGTAGAATCCGCAAATCAAGATCTAACGATTTACGCTGGTAACTATTCTTTTTACTTAGAAGAAAAGGCAATTCGTTCTGAAATTCAGAAAGGACAATATCAAAATCAACAACAATACATTAAAGAGCAGGAAAAATTAATTGATCGATTTAGAGCAAAAGCCTCGAAAGCAAAAATGGCTCAATCGAGAATTAAAGCGCTTGATAAATTAGAAAGAGTAGATGCTGTTGAAGATAACAACGCGGCCGTAAACTTCAGATTTAAATTTTCTAAACAATCGGGTAGGCACGTGGTAACGCTTGAAAACATTACCAAAGCGTATCCTGAAACACCTATTTTAAAAGATACTCAGGGTTTAATTGAGAAGGGTGATAAAATTGCATTAATTGGTGCAAACGGAAAAGGCAAATCAACTTTGCTTAGAATTATTGCCGAT
>JAGVEE010000387.1 GCA_020058405.1 Sphingobacteriales bacterium | reverse complement strand
CATCTTTTTCTTTTTTATTATTATTGATGATGAACGAATACATACTTTCTGCTAGATTGCCAATATACGTAGCATCTAAACTATACATCAACTTAGAATTAGTTATAGAATAGATATGTTTACTAAGTATTGTATCCATTAGCAAGTTGGGTGTTCTTATTAATTCACTTTTAAAAGGCTTTACCAATAAAGTGTTTTTATTAGCTGTGAACGAATTCAAATAATTAAAATTAGAAATATTGTTGGTGCATTCTAACCATATGGAGTCTGTTACTAATGGCACGCAAACTATTACATGATTAAAATAAGACATTGGAAAATCTACTGCAGTGGGGTCGAAATGTTTCTTCGCGTGTATTAGTGAAACATAAGATTTTATTCCTGCTACTTCTAGCATTGCACACATTAAATTAGACAATGCTTTACAATCGCCATAGCCATTTTTATAAGTAGTTGCAGCATCAATACACTGCCATCCTCCTATTCCTAACTGTATGCTTACGTAGCGATAATCATCTTGTAAAGTTTTGTATAATATTTTTATTTTCTCTATTGTATCGCTTGTGCTACTAATTTTTGCTAATAGCTTTTCTTTGTATTCTTTAGGTAATTCATTTCTGTTTTTATTCAGCTCAAAATAAAAGCTGCCTAGTTCTTGCCATGAGCTTATGCTACCTTTGTTTCCATACAAATTAAAATCATTAACTTTTGTAAGAATGATTGCATCGTTTTCAGAATTTACATTAACAAAGGAATCTACATAAGTATGTACAACTTCATCATCTATTTCATTGTATTGAATGTTTCTTCTAACATTTAATTGCTTTGTATAGGAAGGGTTGTTTTTTGTAGAAGTAATTTTGAAGTTTAATTTTTCTATACTACAATTCGAATAAGGTTTTACATATAATACTGGTAAAAATAAACTTTGTTTTATTTCCAATGTATACTTATATTCTATTGTATACGGATAGGTTTTTGGTATGTATCCAAACGATAAATATCGTAAATCTTGTGCTAATGTATTTTCATATGCATCAGAATATTCATACATGTCTTTACGTCTAAACTTCTTTACAAAAACCCCGTTCTTATCGTATATATTAATTGTTATTTGTTGGAGCTTATTAACTGTATTTATTGGAATGTGTATATTTACTGAGTTATTACCATTTTGGTTTAATACAGTTATTACTCTGTGTAATTTATATTCAATCTTTTGCGCGGATTGTATGTTTATTTCTTCATTATTAAGCCTCAGAACTAAATTGGCATTGTTCAGCAAATTTCTATCTATTAAACTAGAATTAAATTGCTGTGCATATACAAATGAACAAAAAAATAGAAAAAGGAATACTATACTTTTTTTCATTTTACTTTATTCAAAACAATTTTTTCAGTATTCTTTAAAATAATCATATCAAAGAAATCGGTTAATGATTGACTTTCTACTTTATTAAAATTAGTTTTATGAACTTGCAACTTAGATTTAATTTGTATCATACTTGGGCTAGACCTTACAATAAAATCATACGAACCCTCATCAACATTAAAACTTGATTTTATACTTTTAGGAATTTCATCAATACTTAAAGTAGCTGGCAACATCATACTTATAACCACATTCTCGTCTATTTTATATGGCAATTCGTATGGTAACTCTCGGTTATTTGTGAGAAAAGGATTTAAAGTAAGACTTTTAGAGAGTAATGCATTTAAAAATAAATTATCGTCTGTAAACGGAATACTAAATTTATAGTTTATGATAATGTCCTCCTCTAAATTATTTAAGCCAGTAATTTCTATGCTACTGGTATCCACTTTATAATCTTTTATCAATTTACATTTTTCGGCTAACTCTTTTTTCACATCGTTAAGTGTAGAATTCCTAATCGAATATGATTCGTAGATGCCAGGTGTATAGGTATATTTTCCAGAAAATAAATTTTCAGCATAAGTCAATTCAAATACTGTTCTCGATTGTTCTTTTACTTTTTCTGGTGATAAATCTACCATGAAACCATTACTAGAAATCGCTTGCGCTACTCCATTGTAAAGGTTCAATTTTAATTGCCCGAATGGAAGGTTTCTATCAGAAGCATCTAATAAATAAGTAATAGTATCAATCTTTACATGACATATAAGGTATTCATAGCCCTCTAAAAAAGGATATCGAACATTTGGAAATCCATTCTGTTTAGGTTTCACAATTACAGGTGTAGCATCCAAGTTTAAATTCCTTAACATGGCTACTAGTAGCAAATTTATATCGGCAATGCCTCCTTTTTTCTCTTTGTAAATTGTATTTAAGCTTTTACTCAAATAAATACTGCTATTGTCTATTGCTAAATAATTTTTTTGCAGATACGTATAAACTGCTTTTATCTTTTCCTCATCGTTACTTGAGTTTTCTATAATTGGTTGTAATATTGGACTGAGCCAAGCATTTTTACTAAAAACATCTTTTCCAAACTCTTCATCTTCCATTAATAGTTCGCACAAAGCACTCCATGATTTAATGGTGTTTTTTAGAGGCGTGTTCGGAAATTTATAACTATTCAATTGGAAAATTATTCTCGAAATATAATTATAGTCTGCTGAAATAAATTTTTCTTCACGATATGCAGGTACATTAAGCATAATAAGTTGCCTGTCGTTAACAGATGTACTTAATTCAATTCTGTCTGATGCTCCATATGCATCGTTTTCACTAACTAATATAGTATAAGTCTTAGAAGAGGTTGCCTCTTTTACTTTATCAAAATTCCTTAGTCCTAAAAGT
>JAGVEE010000223.1 GCA_020058405.1 Sphingobacteriales bacterium | reverse complement strand
GCTTCCATGTTTCTACTACTTATAAACTTTGCAAAACCATTGACGCTGTTTTTGAATTCATAAACCATTGGGCAAGCGAGCGAGAAAAATTAAGTTTTGATATTGATGGGATTGTGATAAAAGTAAATTCGTATGCACAACAAAAAGCACTTGGTTTTACTGCAAAATCGCCACGTTGGGCAATAGCATATAAGTACAAAGCGGCGGAAGTAGAAACGGAATTATTGAGTGTAGATTACCAAGTGGGCAGAACTGGAGCCATTACACCTGTGGCAAATTTAAAACCTGTGCTTTTAGCTGGAACTACTGTAAAAAGGGCATCCTTACACAATGCAGATCAAATAGAAAAATTAGACTTGCATGAGTTTGATGTGGTGAAAGTAGAAAAAGGAGGAGAAATAATTCCGAAAATTATTGAAGTAAATATTGACAAACGTAAGAATGGTGCGAATAGAATTCAATACATAACACATTGCCCTGTTTGCAAAACTGAACTTGTAAGAAAAGAAGGAGAAGCACATCATTATTGCCCAAATGAAGACGAGTGTGCTCCACAAATTGTGGGTAAGATGCAACACTTCACTTCGCGGAAGGCAATGAACATTGATAGTTTGGGCGATGAGACCATAGAACAATTATTCCAAGCCGGATTAATTTCGGGTATTGCGGATATTTATAAATTAAAAGATAAAGAACTACAACTTTTGCAACTCGAAAGGTTTGCTTCTAAATCTGTTCACAACTTAATTCAGGGGATTGAAAAATCTAAAGAAAATGCATTTGAAAAAGTATTGTTTGGATTGGGCATACGCTATGTTGGTGAAACGGTTGCAAAAAAATTAGCCATTGCTTTTAAAAATATTGATGGATTGATGATGGCAAATTTTGAGGAGCTCATTGGGGTAGATGAAATTGGCGAACGCATTGCACAGAGTATACTCGATTATTTTGCAAAAGAAGAACATAAAGAATTGATACAATTCTTAAAAGAGCAAGGCTTGCAGTTTGAGATTGTTGAAAAAGAAATTGTGATGGAGAGCACAAAATTGGAGGGCAAGAGCTTTTTAATTTCTGGGGTTTTTAGTAAATACTCTAGAGAAGAGCTTAAAGAAAAAATTGAAGCAAATGGCGGTAAAATACTAAGCAGCATTTCAGCCAAACTGAACTATTTGGTAGCAGGAGATAACATGGGACCAAGCAAGTTGCAGAAAGCGCAGAAATTGAATGTACCCATTATTGGTGCAGAAGAACTTGAGCAGATGCTCATTCAATAATTATGAATTATGAATTATGAATTGGGCCTTCGAAGGTAATGTAGTGGTTTTAGCAGTTAATGCTCATTGCTCCAAGCTCCCCGCTCTCCCTCTCCTTGCTCCCTGCTAAATTATTTTATAACTTGCAACCGGTTTCGAGAATAATATGAAAAAGTTAATTAGAAGGTTAGGGCATTTTTTTGCGGGTAGAAAGTTGAAAAAAGAACTTTTAAATAGAAGAATACAGCGAGAAACCGTTCCCTTTGAAGATGCAAAAACAATAGGTGTATTATTTACTGCACATAGCGAAGAAGATATTCAAATTGCTTTAGAATATGTGAAAAGCTTAACGGATGTTGGCAAAAGTGTTGAATACATTGGTTGTATTGCAATTAAAGATTACAAGAAAAAATACAAAGGTCAATCAATTGATTCGAGGTATATTTTTGAAAGCGATTTCGATTTTTTTCATCGACCTAAATTAAGTGTAATTGAAAAGTTTTATAAAAACAATTTCGATTTATTAATCAGTTTAAATTATACAAACCAATTTAGCATCAACTATATTTCATCTTTATCCAGAGCACGCATGCGTATTGGCAAATTCAACGTTAATACCGTAAATGCGTATGATTTTATGATTGATGATAAAGGAGAAACCATGATTTCGTATATTGAACAATTAAACCATTACCTCAAAATATTAAAAAAATGAGCTCAAAATTAATAGGCACCGGTGTAGCATTAGTAACACCTTTTCATGCAGATGGCAGTATTGATTTTAAAAGTTATAAAAAACTAATCAATTCATTAATCGCCAATAAAGTAGACTATTTAGTACCGATGGGAACAACGGGCGAATCGGTTACTTTAACAAAAGATGAAAAGCAAGCCATATTCGACATTACTGTAGAAACGGTAGATGGACGAGTTCCTTTAGTAGCAGGAATTGGTGGTAATAATACACGCGAAGTTTGCGATTATTTAAATCATTTTGATAAAAAAGGATTCACCGCTATTTTATCGGTGGCACCTTATTACAATAAACCAAACCAAGAGGGCTTGTACCAACATTACCGAATGGTGGCGGAGCATTCTCCCCTACCGGTAATTTTATACAACGTACCGGGTCGCACAGGTTCTAACATGACAGCCGAAACAACTTTACGTTTGGCGAACGATTTTAAAAATATTATTGCAGTAAAAGAAGCATCGGGCAACATCGACCAAATGATGTACATTTTAAAACACAAGCCCAAAAACTTTATGCTCATTTCTGGCGACGATGGCATTACCCTACCCTTAATTGCTTTAGGCGCAAGCGGAGTAATATCGGTTGTTGGCAATGCTTGGCCAAAAGAATACGCACAAATGACACGTTATGCATTAGCAGGCGATTTCGAAAAAGCACGTAAGTTACATTACCGATTAACAGACATTATTAATTTATTATTTGCGGATGGTAGTCCTGGGGCTATTAAAGCAGTACTCAAGATGAAAGGGATTTGCGGAGATACGGTACGATTACCGTTGATGCCACCGAATGAAGGGGTGATTAAGAAGTTGAAGGCAGCGGTGGATACTTTTTAAAACCAATAAGGGTATTTATCGTCAGTAATTGTCATAGTTCAAAAAAAAGCTATGAACAAAAAA
This sequence comes from Sphingobacteriales bacterium, assembly GCA_020058405.1. Classification (GTDB taxonomy): domain Bacteria; phylum Bacteroidota; class Bacteroidia; order Sphingobacteriales; family Sphingobacteriaceae; genus CAJBVG01. The sequence goes on along the minus strand of JAGVEE010000223.1, from coordinate 2,178 downwards.
TTACTTATCCTTATTTTTAGTGTAGTGGTAATTGTGAGCTCTAAAAAATCTCATGCACAAGATCCTACACCAGATGTGGTAGGCGGACAAGCTGCTGCTAATAATTACCCTTTTATGGTGAGTTTAGCAGAAGGCAATACCTTCGGACCTCCATACAGTCCTTTTTGTGGTGCCTCACTCATACGCCCGCAATGGGTACTTACTGCAGCACATTGTGTGGTAGATTTTTTCACAGAAGAAAATCTCGACAGTGTAACTGCTTTGGTAAATTTATATACCCTCGGAAACCCTCAACCTACTTATCAAAAAATAACTTCCGATTACATCATTCGCCACCCTTACTTCGACCCTACTGGTAGAACCATGCTTGGCGACATCGCCTTAATACATTTGAAAACACCGGCCAATGTAAGTCCCATCAATCTTATAGACCCTACCAAGCTATCTTATGAAAAACCATATAACAAGGTTGATGTCATTGGATTCGGTATTTTCGATACTGTATTAGTAAATATGCAACCAGACACTTTACAAATTGCTGGAGTTAATGTTATCCCCAACACCATTGCAAACCAAGTAAGTAAGTATGCAGGCCTTATAGATACCACAATGATTGTAGCTGGCAGATTGGATACCTCGGCAACGGGAGCTGCAGCAGGCGACAGCGGAGGCCCTCTGTTTGATACAGATTCGGATGGAAACAGAATTCAAATCGGATTGGTAAGTTTTGGAAACGGTTTATACAGTACCCAAGAATTTCCTGGGGTATACACAAGAGTATCTAGTTATGTTGATTGGATAAACCAGAGTATTTTAGCCTATGAAAATGGTTTAGGATTAAACAAGTTTCAAAAGACAGAATTCAGTATTAAACAAAATCAAGAATCAATTGAAATCATAATTCCATCATTTATAACAGAAGCATGTGAAGTAAGTATAAATGACATGAGCGGAAAAACTGTTTTCAAAGGAACATCAACAGAAATAATAAACACAACTGAGTACGCAAATGGTATGTATATTATAAATGTTTATGCTGAAAAAAATATTTTTCAATCTAAAAAAGTAATCCTGTAAGCAGATTAAACGGCCATGCTAAATTTTTGCAGACCCTTTAAATCATTACTCAAATAAGCATCGTACACAGAGCAACAGTTCCTTAACAGAGCCTTGCCTGTGTACGATATTTCTATTTTATCATTAAATATATACACCATATTATCGGCAAGCATTTCGTTTAATAATACAATTGCATCGTCATTTAATAATTCCGGAATAAAACTGGTACTTAGCTGGCACATCATTTCTAAAATTAACGCTCGCCTTCTTAAATCATCTTCCGTTAAAATGTGACCTTTCATTATTGGAAGTTCGTTTTCTTCTAATCGTTTATAATAGTCTTCTAATTTCTTTTCATTTTGCGCAAAGCATGTCCAAGAATCACTAATAGAAGAAACGCCTAGGCCTATTAACAATTGGGTATGTTTTTCTGTATAACCCATAAAATTACGATGCAGTTTATTGGTTTTAAAAGCGGCAAATAAAGAGTCGTTTGGTAAGGCAAAATGATCCATGCCTATTTCTAAATATCCTGCTTCTTCTAGCATCTCGCGACCTAATTCATAAAGCGCATATTTCTCTTCGTCTTTTGGCAAGTTCGATTCGTTGTATTTACGCTGCCCAGGTTTTAACCATGGTACGTGTGCATACGAATAAAATGCAATGCGCTCTGGCATTAATTTTAGCACTTCTGTAATGGTGTTTTTTACACTAATGAGGGTTTGATCGGGTAAGCCATAAATTAAATCGAAATTGATGGAGTTATAACCCAAAGCTCTTGCATTGTTTGTAGCAAACTGTACATCCTCAATACTCTGTTTTCTATTTATTAATTGCTGAACGTGTGGGTCGAAATCTTGAATACCTAAACTCAATCTTTTAAAACCCAAGTCTGCCAATACTTGTAAATGTTCGATGTTTGTATTATTGGGATGTGCCTCAAAGCTAAAACTTGCATCTTCGGTTACACCAGCATGTTTAAAAATAAAATCGATTAAACGCTTAAGATTTTCTGGGTTAAAAAATGTAGGAGTTCCGCCACCTAAATGTAGCTCGGCAATACGAGGTCGTTCGTTGAATAAAGATAAGTATAAGCTAAACTCTTTTTCTAAAGCTTCT
>JAGVEE010000292.1 GCA_020058405.1 Sphingobacteriales bacterium | reverse complement strand
CTCTTATATCAATCTATTCAATTGCTCGCACGAATACATAATATTAATATACAGGAGCTAATAGCTGTAATTAAAAAAGAGCCACAAAATACCCTAAGAGTAATTAAAAAAAAGCCAAAGCGTGCAGTAATTAAAAAAGAGCCAAAACGTGCACCAAGTGCATTGGAAAAAAAGGACACATTACCGCATGCTGAAAGAATAGCCATATATGTAAGAAAAAGCACCGCTGTAATGATGCGAGAGTATGCTTTAAAGCATCAAGTAACCGTACATCACGCTCTAGAACTATTATTAAAGGATAAATAATATGCAAAAGTCTACTATACATAAAATCATAAAATACGTATCAAGTGCTTATGTAGTGTCTTCTATAGTGGTAGCGATTGCCTGCAATATTGGTAATTTTTGGTGAAAGGGGTGTAAAAATTACAGATAATAACTATGACACAATTGATGATGAATTAAAAAAGGCTACTAATCGTTTTATAGCCAAACTATTAAATGAAATTAGTAGCTCTATTTCACCGTTGGTAATAAGGGAAATAAAACATCATACGAGATGGTATGAGAACAACGTACGAGACATTTTTAATAACATACGAGGCAACAAAAATGACAACTTCAACGAATAAAAAATCGTTCATTTTATACGCTGATTTTAAAGCAACACTAGATAAACTCACAGATCAACAAGCAGGCACACTATTTAAATTAATTACAAATTATGCTAATGATATAATCCCCGACCGTGAGTTAGATATTATTATTGATGTGCTTTTTACTCAATTAAAACAACAGCTAGACAGAGATAATTTAAAATGGGATACCATAAAACAAAAGAGAATTGAGGCAGGGCAAAAGGGCGGTCTAGCAAATGCTAGCAAAGCTAAGCAAACGTTAGCAAACGTTAGCAAACGTAAGCAAAGGTTAGCAAACTTAGCTGTTAATGTAAATGTTAATGATACTGTTAATGTAAATGTTAATGATACTGTAATAAATAATAATAAAAAAATATATATAAAAAATGAAATAGACCAAGTTGTAGAATTTTACAACCAAGAGTTTAACCTCAACATATCCGCTAATACAGAAATAGCAAAAAATCTAACCACCATCTTAAAGACATACACACTGGAAGATATATACACCGTCATCATGGGCACAAAGCATAACGAGTGGGCAATCCAAAATAATCAATATGGGTTGTTGGCAATTAGCCGACCCACCAAGTTTGCAGAAAAATTAGAACGTTACCAACTTGAAATGAATAAACCTATAGAAGCAGAGCAAGATTATTCTCTCAATGTGTGGTTTTATCGCCTTATACCAATAGAGCTTCCCGAGCCTTTTATCATGGTGCAGTACGCACAAGGACAGGACATCGACAGCCATTACACCCAGCTACGAGATGGTGATCCGTGCGTGGATATTCGCATAGGCGAAAATCAGGCTTACAAAACGATTGAGGAATTTTTAGCCGTCAAAAATCCCAAGTTACAACCAAGTAGGGTATTTGCTAATGGTATAGATATACCGTTACTGCAACTTTAACCACCCTATTTTGAATTGTTAACCTATGGATAGTATGATTGCCTATCCAGTATTTTTATAAGGCTTTAAAATGAATGCAACACATAAGACACAATTTTTTACACCTCAACATATATGGAATATTAGAGAGCAAAAAAGAGAACATTTACTAACTGGGTTTAACAGCTTAGACAATATCGAGCAAATAGTTAAGACCAATGACAATAAAACACAACTGTTAACAACTGGATTGATAGGAACTAGCGACTTAATTGTTATTAGTGGCGAGACAGGATCAGGTAAAAGCTTGCTCGCTCTCAATATGGGCTTAAATATCGCTAAAAATGGGGGGAGGGTTTTATACTTAAATAACGAAATTAGCGACAAACAGGCAGTCAATAGAATAGACATGCTGGGCTTTAATTGGAATGAAGATTTTGGCAGATTGGACACCGATGGCAGACACAGGTTTATATATAGGACTGTTTTATCCACTGAAGTAGTTACCGTCCAAACCATTACTGACTGGGCATTAAATTATGGTGCATTACCAGTACCGCACCCAATTAATGTAATATTTATTGACCTATTGGATATGATAACTCAATCAATCCGTCCTATTGCAGGCGTTAATATGTGGCGAGAAATAAGCAACATAATGATCAAGTTAAGCGAGTTAGCTAAAAAACAAAATTGGACAATATTTGTTATTTGTCAATTAAAAAAAAATCATGATCAAAATGTAGTAGCAACCTCACGAGTAGCTGGTTCGGCGGAAGTAACAAATAAAGCCGACAAAGTATGTGAGATAGAACGGTATCAAATATCCTATCCAGCAAAATTTAAAGCACTTTCTAAAGAGGACCAAAATGCACTCATGAATTTTAGTACTATACGCTGGACAAAAGACAGAGACGGCTTAATATCTATCAATAGTCAAAAAGTAATCGTATTAAGCAAGAATTTTGGGTTTAAAGAGCTATCCTATGCAGAAGAGGCTATGTATTACGATATTATAAATCCAAAAATTACACAGTCAAACTTTAGTACCAAGAGGTTTAAATGAATACAGATCAGATAATAGATAAATTGTATTCACTTGGATATAAAATAAAACATATTCAATATAATAAATTTATTCGCTGTAGTACATTAGCACACCCAAAAAAAAGAAATGGTTGGATATATCTAACAGAGACACAGTGTAGTTATGGCGACTGGGCAAGTAATGATAGGGGGTATTTTTATTTCAATGATACACCCTTAACGGAGGAGCAGAAATTTAAATATAAAGCCGAACGTATCCAATTAGCAACCATTGAAATGGAACTAAGGCAAACTGAAATAGATAAATATGTATCCTTAAAGAATGTATTTATGACGTATTTAATGGAACACCCATATTTAGATAAAAAAAATATTAAACTAAATAGCGGCATGTTTATTGATAAAAATAATTGTCTACAAATACCAGTGTTTAATATCCATAAAAAGCAAACTGGGGTGCAACTGATTAATGCAAACTGTGAAAAAAGGTTTAAGACTGGGAGCATTATAAAAGGAAGCTTTTATCCTATCCTTGCACCCGTATATACAAATGATAGAAATAATATGACACTTGATAAATGCAAAATAGTATTTTTAGTTGAGGGGGTAGCTACAGGTTTATCATTGCGGGGCTTATTACGTGTTTGTATTGAATTATATTTGTATGACAATGACGATGGTATATATGAATATGATCTGTCTAATTCAATCATATTGTGTTGTATGAATGCTAGGAACATTAATAACGTATATGAGGAAGTAAAAACATACAATTCAAAGCTGTTGGTTATAGGAGTGTTTGACGCCGATGATCATGATGTGGGCATTCATATTGATGGCATTACACTTGGCACTGCAAGAGGCGAGGATATTAATGACCTAGTAAATAAGTATGATGCTCTCACCTTAGTAGCATTATTTTTAAAACACTTGGAGCAAAAATATCACTATGAATTGATGCAGATAAACAATACAGCAACTATATTGGAAGTATAAAAAATGAATAACTTAATCAACAAAATTCACCATGCTAATTGTTTTGATATTTTAGCACAAATACCAGATAATAGCATTGACTTAGTTTTAACAGACCCACCGTATATGACCACTAAATTAGAATACGATGATTTAGCAACTCGTACACTTGATTTAGCTAAATGGTTTAATGAAATTATCCGTGTTGCCAAATCAACTGCACCAATATTGATTTTTAGCAGTGGTAAATTTACTTATAAAATGGTTAATATAGGAGCAAAATATTTTAGGTATGAGCTTATATGGGATAAAGTTAACAAAATAACAGGGGG
>JAGVEE010000270.1 GCA_020058405.1 Sphingobacteriales bacterium | reverse complement strand
GCTGCCGAAGTAGGTAAGTTACCTGCAATGGCTGTAAAGTTGAAAGGGGTTAAGGCAAATACAAAGCCTTCTAAAGGGCGTTGCTCAATTCTGTTCCATATGCCTTTCGACGAACCTACTTGTTGAGCGTAAATCTCCGACATGTATGCCACGTTATATCTTAAAAAATCGATGATTTCGCATGCCGAATCTATTTCTGCTTGAAACGCATTTTTAGATTGACCCAACATAGTAGCCGCATTTAATTTATATCTGTATGGGCCTGCAATTAATTCTGCTGCTTTTAAAAAGATAGCTGCTCTTTGTTCCCAGGGCATGTTTGCCCAAGCTTGTTTAGCATTTAAAGCCGCTTCAATAGCCTCTTCAATGTGTTTTTTATCTCCTTGATGGTAGTAACCTAGTAAATGTTGATGATCATGCGGAGGATGTATGCTCACCGTTTTACCCGAGCGAACTTCTTTTCCGCCAATATACATAGGTATATCTAAGGTTTTTGCTCTTGCCTCGGCAATAGCTGTTTGTAAATATTCGCGTTCTTTGCTGCCTGGAGCATAACTTAAAATTGGTTCATTTACCGGGGTCGGTACTACGAAAAATCCTGTCGACATAGTGTTTGTTTTTTGAAGCGCAAATATACTTATTACGGCACAAATTAGCTAATTGACCTTTTTTTTGTAGCTTAGGGTTATGAAATTTCTCCGCAATCTGTCGCTTCCTTTCACAATTATCTATTGGTTGATAATTGTGCTTAGAAATAAGCTATACGATTGGCAATTGTTTCATGCAAGGTCTTTCAATGTTCCTACCATCAGCGTTGGAAATATAAATGTTGGCGGTACAGGCAAAAGCCCCATGGTAGAATATTTGGTGCGTTTGTTAAAAGATGAATTCAAATTAAGCACCTTAAGCAGAGGTTATGGTCGTAAAACTTCTGGATACATAGTGGCCAGTGCACTCTCTTCTCCAGAAGAAATTGGCGATGAGCCCACTCAGTTTAAACAAAAGTTTAACGAGATAACTGTAGTGGTAGATGAAAACAGAACCCGTGCGCTCGAAAAATTAGAACATGAAATGGATGTGGTATTGCTCGATGATGCCTATCAACATAGAAAAGTAAAAGTAGGAATGCAAATTCTTTTGTTCGATTATAATAAAGTGTTTAACAAAGATTGGATGTTGCCTTTCGGTAATTTACGCGAACCTATTTCGGGCTTGAACCGTGCCGATATAATAGTGATTACCAAAACACCGAAAATATTTTCGCCAATGGAACGTCGTAGAGTGGAGTCGCATTTGCCAAACCTTCAAAATATACCCATTGTTTATTCGTTTTTAAGGTATGCTGATTTAAAAGCATTGCACCCTTCGTATGAACCAAAAAGTTTGGCGGCATGCGATAAAAAAACACAAATCATTTTAATAACAGGTATTGCCGATGCTTCTTTGTTGGTAAATTATTTAGAGTTTAATAAATTAAAAATTGCGAAACATTTTAATTATCCAGATCATTATAATTATACCCTAAATGATATTGATAAATGGCAAGCAGAGTACAATAATATTGCTGTTGAAAATAAATTAATTATAACTACAGAAAAAGATGCCATGCGATTATTGCATCCTAAATTTGAAAATAAAATAGATGCCTTACCGATTTATTTTTTACCAATAGAATCGGAAATGCACGAGAAAGATAAAGAGTGGTTTGATAAAAAAGTAATAGATTATGTTAGAACAAGTAAGAAACACAACGGAGTACATTAAAAGAGTAGTTGGCGATTTTAACCCAGAATTTGGGATTGTATTAGGTACAGGCTTAGGTGGTTTGGTAGAACACATGGAAGTGCAATATGAATTATTGTATTCAATGATTCCTGATTTCCCGATTGCAACAGTAGAATTTCATACAGGTAAATTAATTTTTGGAGAGCTTGGCGGACGAAAAGTGGTGGCCATGTCGGGCCGCTTTCATTATTACGAAGGCTATAGCATGCAAGAAATTACCTTCCCTATACGCGTGATGAAAGTGTTGGGTGTACAAAAAGTATTTATTTCAAATGCAAGTGGTTGCTTAAATCCTGATTACAGAAAAGGTGATTTAATGATTATTGAAGATCATATAAACATGCAACATGCAAACCCATTGCGTGGCAGAAATTACGATCAATTTGGTCCGCGTTTCCCAGACATGAGTATGCCTTATGATCCGGAATTAATTAAAAAAGCAAAAGCAATTGCCGATGCAAATAATATTAAAACCCATGTGGGTGTATACGTAAGTGTAATGGGTCCGAATTTAGAAACTCGTGCAGAATATAAGTTCCTAAGAATGATTGGAGCCGACGCCGTTGGTATGTCAACCGTACCAGAAGTAATTGTAGCCAACCACATGCAAATGCCAGTTTTTGCAATTTCGGTAATCACAGACGAGGGTTTTCCGGAAACCTTAAAACCTGTATCCTTAGAAGAAATTGTAAAGGTTGCCCAAGAAGCAGAGCCTAATCTTACATTTATTCTGAAAGAATTAATAACGAATCTGTAATTTAGCAGCGTGAATCGTTTTTGTTTCTTTTGCCTCCTAACCTTGTTTGCCCTGCAAGCACAAGCTTCTACGCCCGATACGGTTCGTAAAATCTATGCATCAAACGGTGTTAAATGGTTAAATGTCGACGATTTACATTCAGATACCTTAAGTTTCCATTCCTTGGATACTACCGCAAACGGCTTTCAAAATTTCAACCCTATACATACCAATATAAACGACAATGCTCGTGTGTACTTAGGCAATTTAGGCCTCGCAACTCATTCTCTAATTTTTTCAGAATCTTTAACCTGGGGCTTTGATTTAGGCCGTCATTCGTATTCGCCTTATCTAAAACAAATAGACGATCTGAAATTTTACAGAACACTCAGCCCTTATACCAATTTATATTATATATTCAACAGGAGGAAAGAGCAATATTTCAATTTTACATTCGCACAAAATATTGGTCCACGTTTTAATTATGCTATAAATTTTACACGTTTAGTTGCTCAAGGCGATTATAACAGGCAAGATGCCGATCATTTAAACTACGATCTTACCATGTGGTACAATTCTAAAAACAGAAGGTACCAAGTGATGGCAGGCATTATAAATTCAAGTTTAGTATTGCAAGAAAATGGTGGCATCAGAAACGATTCTATTTTTAGAGTGAGCTCAGATATTAATTCGGAATTTGAACCTGTTTATTTAAACAATGCATCTAACAGAATTACCGACAAGCAATATTATTTAAAACAAAGTATTGCATTTGGCCCCATGGAAGAAGTAAAGTTAGATACCTTTTCCTTTATGCGTGTAAAACCAAAATACAGGTTGTACCATGAACTGAGGTTTACGAATAGAACAGACGAGTATCGCGAAACGCCAATAGACTCTGGTGTGTACGCAAATATTTATTTCGATTCTACCAATACCAGCGATAAAATTATTGCGAAGCAATTGCAACAAAGAGTAGGGGTAGAGCAGTACTTAAAATCGCGTAGATCTTCTCGACAAAATTATGCAACGTATTATTTCCGATTTGATTTAGTAGATTATTCGAACATGGATTTCGATTCTACCTTGCAAGGTATTTCACTGGCCGCCGAACGTAATTTTCAAATCAGTAAACGATTGGAATTAAAGTATAAATTCATTAACGGCTTAATGGGAAATTTTGATGACAACCGTGTGGTGCAATTGCAGTTTAGATTTTATGGTAAAAACGATTCTTCTTATTTCGGATTAGAGTGGCACCATAGAAACAATGATCCTGCTTTAATGTCGGAGAGATATTCTACTAACCACCAACGTTGGGATAATAACTTTTTGAACGTAGTAAACAACACCATCAAGTTTAAATATTTAAATGAAGAATGGAAATTCATGAGCAGTATTTCACTCGGTAATATTGGTCACCAGGTATATTATGATAGTTTGATGATACCACGTCAATTACCTAATCACCGCTATTACCAAGTGCAACTACAAAAAGCATTTCAGTTTGGGAAATTTCATTTGTTAAATCAAATTTACATTCAAGGTACAGATCAGTCGCAGATTATACGAATGCCAAAATTATTTACGTATCAAAGTTTTTATTTCCAATCATACGTATTCAAAAAAGCCTTGAACATTCGTACCGGTTTTGATG
>JAGVEE010000188.1 GCA_020058405.1 Sphingobacteriales bacterium | reverse complement strand
TCGTTTTCTAATTCTAATACAGAACTAAAAACTTTTTCCATTTCAATTCCTAATTCATCCCATGTAGTTTTATCTTTTTTATCCATTATCATAAATGAATTTCTCCATGCTAAAATTGGATAAGATACTTGGTTCTGCTCAAATACTGTTTTTAATTGTAACCAATAAGCAATTTCTCCGGGCCCCCCAATGTAACATAGGTTTGGCAATATACTTTCTTGGTACAAGGGTCTTAAAACTACATTCGGACTAAATCGTTCAGGATGATTTTTTAACTCTTCAAAAATTGTATCTTTTTCAAAAATATATTTTCCATCATTTGTTTGGTATACTTCGTTTTCTTTCACAATTCTTTCTCTATATCCATCCATTAAATAAAATAAATTTATTTCTCTCGGATAAATTTGACTGGGATATTGTAAGCTCGATAATTTTTCTGATTGCAATGTGCATGCATTAAAATTACTTGCCTCTCTTAATTCTTTTTCTATTACACCAGACCATGATTTTTTTAATTCAGAATCATCTGCATCGATAATTACTAATCCATCATCCTTAAATAATTCGTTCACTAATATTCGCGTAGCTTCTGCCAGCGTATTACCTTTAGTATAGGCCAACTTAAAAATTGAAATTAATTCTTCCGTATGTTTTTTGCCAACTAAAAAATGTGATAAAGATTCTGTAAGTGTAGTTAAAAGGTCAACTTTTAATCTCCCCGTTGGTCCACTCACTTTTTCTTTCCATTCAAATGTTTCATTTTTTAAGTGGATGTGATTGATTTCTTCAAAATCATGATCTTCGGATGCCATCCAAAATACGGGCACAAAATTATATTCCGGATATAATTCTTTTGCTTCTTTAGCCATGTTAATGGCCGTAATTATTTTGAATATGAAATACCATTCGCCAGTATATATGGCTAACTGATGACCAGTAGTAATGGTGTAAGTGTTTTTATCTGCAAGCGATGAAATATTTTTCTCTACAGATTTAGATAGTTTTATATTTTTATATTGATGTGTTAATCTATCTACTAATAAATTTCTATTTATGTTTTCCTTAGATTTTTTTGCAATGGCATTCGGAATAGAAGCTAAACTTGGAGCAAACTGGTAGAACTCTTTTAGTTTTTCTTCTCCATCAACATAATCGAGAAATAATTTACTAAAAGCCTTGGTTTGATGATAGTCGATACAATATGAATTATCCATATTCAAATATAAAATTTAAATGGATAACGTATATACCTAAGAATAGTTCGAGAAACTTTATTTATACTCTTTTGGCGTATAAATCAAATTCGGCAGCCGACTCAATTTCTACGTTCACGAAATCACCGATGCGTAAATACTCATCTTTAGCTGTAATTAACACCTCGTTATCCACTTCAGGCGAATCAAATTCTGTTCGACCTACAAAATGGTCTTTTTCAATTCTGTCAATTAATACTTTGTATTGCTTCCCAACTTTTGCTTGGTTTAGCTCCAATGAAATGTCTTGTTGCACCGCCATTATTCTATCAGCACGTTCTTGTTTTTCATCAGCGGGTACATCATCTACTAGTGTATGTGCATGTGTATTTTCTTCGTGCGAATAGGTAAATACTCCTAGTCTATCAAATTTCATTTCTTCCACAAAGTTTATTACTTCTTCTACATCTTGTTCTGTTTCTCCAGGGTAGCCAGCAATAAGTGTAGTACGTAATGCAATGTTTGGAACTTTAGCACGTATGTCTTGTATCAGTTCTTTAGTTCTTCGTTTCGAAATTCCTCTTCGCATAGATTTCAACATATTGTCTGTAATATGTTGCAGGGGCATATCTAAATAATTACAAATGTTTTCACGTTCATTCATCACGTCTAACACATCCATCGGGAATTGAGAAGGGTAGGCGTATTGCATACGTATCCAATCTATGCCTTCTATGTCTGATAAGTGTTTCAACAAATCGCCAAGCTTCCTGTCATTGTAAATATCTAAACCATAATAGGTAAGATCTTGAGCGATTAATATTAATTCTTTCGTACCGTTTTTGGCTAAATGTTTCGCTTCTTTAACTAAGTCTTCAATTGTTTTAGAAACATGGCCTCCGCGCATAATTGGAATGGCGCAAAAAGAACAAGGTCTGTTGCAACCTTCAGCAATTTTAAAATAAGCGAAATGAGAAGGAGTGGTAATTAATCGTTCGCCAATTAATTCATGTTTGTAATCTGCTCCAACTGTTTTTAAAATTCTTGCTAAATCATTGGTGCCAAAATAAGCATCCACATTGGGTATTTCTTTTTCTAAATCGTCTTTATAACGTTGAGATAAACAACCTGTAACGTATACTTTTTCTATATCACCACGCTCTTTTAAATCTACATATTTCAAAATGGTATCAATAGATTCCTGCTTGGCATTATCAATAAAACCACAAGTATTTATGATAACGGTTCCAAAGTCTAATTTTTCAGATTCATGACTAACTTCAAAATCATTTCCTTTTAATTGTCCCATCAATACCTCAGAATCTACTATGTTTTTAGAACATCCTAGCGTTACAATATTGATTTTAGCTTTGTTACCTTTAGTTTTCATGTTGTTAGTTTACGTTATTCCCAAACAGCGATTCCACAAAATTATTTTTATTGAATAATTGGATGTCGTCTATGCCTTCTCCCAAACCAATGTATTTAACAGGCACTTTAAATTGATCTGAAATGCCAATTACTACACCACCTTTGGCAGTACCGTCTAATTTTGTTAAGGCTAAAGCATTTACTTCTGTAGCAGCTGTAAATTGCTTGGTTTGTTCTATTGCATTTTGGCCGGTAGAGGCATCTAATACTAGTAATATTTCATGTGGTGCATCAGGAATTAATTTTTGCATCACCGATTTTATTTTACTTAGCTCATTCATTAAGCCTATTTTATTATGCAATCGGCCAGCTGTATCTATAATACAAATATCTTCATTGTTGGCAATAGCAGATTTTAAAGTATCAAAAGCAACCGCAGCAGGGTCTGCACCCATTTTTTGAGAAACTACACGTACACCAACACGTTGACCCCAAATATGCAATTGTTCTACCGCCGCCGCACGGAAAGTATCTGCTGCACCTAATACTACCTTTTTACCTGCTTTGTTAAATTGATTGGCTAATTTACCAATGGTAGTAGTTTTACCCACACCGTTAACTCCTACAACCATTATTACGTAAGGTTTTTTACCATCAGGTAATTCAAAGTGATTAAAGTCTTTAGTTTGATTTTCGGAAAGTAAGGAAGCGATTTCTTCTTTTAATAGGTTATTGAGTTCGCTAGTGTTAACGTATTTGTCTTTTGCTACACGTTGTTCAATACGAGCTATAATTTTAAGGGTTGTTTCAACCCCAACATCTGCAGAAACCAATATTTCTTCAAGGTTATCTAAAACATCGGCGTCTACCTGCGATTTCCCTACGATGGCCCTGGCTAACTTGCCAAATACACTGTCTTTGGTCTTTTCAAGACCTTTATCAAGTGTTTCTTCCTTTTTCTTTGATGAAAAAAAATCGAATAATCCCATTTTCTTATGAATAAAAAAAGCTCCTTTCACGAACGAAAGAAGCTTTTATATAGTTCAAGGGTACAATTACTTGTTACCTTTTAATACGTCTTTTACGTGATCGTTGTGTACTACAATTTCTTTAAAAGAATATGCACCTTTTGGTGATTTCACCATAGTGATAACTTTAGAGTACTCTTTACCAGTACCGGTTTTCAACGTTGCAACTACTTTCTTTGCCATGATCTGTCAGGATTGTATGATTACTTAATTTCTTTATGTACAGTAACGCGTTTTAATACTGGATTGAATTTCTTCATTTCCAAACGCTCTGTAGTGTTTTTCTTGTTTTTGGTGGTGATGTAGCGAGACATGCCCGGTACTCCACTATCTTTGTGCTCTGTGCATTCTAAGATGACCTGAACTCTATTACCTTTCTTTGCCATTTCTTTTATTCCTTATAAATTAAATCTTACCAGTTTTCACAAATTTGTTGATAACGGCAGTGATTCCATTCTTATCAATTGTTTTTAAAGCTGAAGTAGAGACCTTTAGCGTAATCCATGAATCTTCTTCAGGGATATAAAATCTCTTAGTTTTCAAATTTGGGAAAAACTTTCTTTTAGTTTTACGATTCGAATTCGAAACGTTATTACCATTCATCGCAGTTTTACCAGTTAAATCACAAATCTTTGACATGACGATATTCTTATGTTCTATTAATTATTTTTAGAGTGTGCAAATATCTGAATAAATATGGTAAGGACAAATATTTTTTTAAAATAGTTTAGAATATCCTCTAACAAGGTTTAAAGCAAGAATTTAGATTTTGATAATGTTGCTAAATTAGTATATTTATGCAAAATTGGTATAGGCCTTATGGAAAAATCTCTTTTTTGCCCTAAATGTCAGTCGGAAAACTACGTTAAAAGCGGGATCGTTAAAGATCGACAACGCTATAATTGTAAACAATGTGGGTATAATTTTACAGTCCAAAAAGAAGGTAAAAAGGTAGATTACTACTATGTTACAAAAGCGCTACAACTCTATTTAGAAGGTGTATCTTACCGAGAAATAGAGCGTATTTTAGGAGTAAGTCATGTGTCTGTTATGAATTGGGTAAAACAATACATAAAGCAAAGGCCAGAGATACTAGGCTACCATCCAACCTATAAAATCTTAAAACATCAAGAATTAATCGACTATTTTCAAGATCAATCGCATATTAAAGGGGCAGGAATGATGATTACCGAATTGGGCGATAAGTATATGCTCATTAAGTGGGAGCGCTTTAAAGATCGTTAATTACCACTTATCTATACCAAATTTCTTTTCTTGCCAGCAAGCATGGAATTTAGGATTTGTCTTTTGACGCGTAAAAGACAACCCTAAACCCAATTAGTATGAAAAAGAAACTTTTACTATTAACGATTTTTGCAGCTTTTCTTTATGGCCCAACATCGTTTGCACAAGGATCTCCAGATTATGGTTCGGGAATGAAACTAAACATTGATAAAGAAGGAACGAAAAATATTCGATTCATTTTTTGGAACCAAGTTTGGTTACGTTCAGTGGATAATAACCCAGGAACCTTGGTGAATGGAAATCAAGAATCGAGCACCTGGGATATAGGCGCCCGTCGCTTACGTTTCCTTGCCATTGCACAAATTAGTCCACGTTACCTAATTTTAACCCACGTTGGTATTAACAATCAAACCTTCTTAAATGGTGGAGCTGCAGGTACTGCAGCTACTACAGGCGGATACGGACCCGGTAAAAAACCAGGCTTGTTTTTCCATGATGCTTGGAATGAATACGCAGTGTTACCCGCCAAAAAATCTGATGGGACTACTGCCCGTTTTAGTTTGTATGCGGGTGCAGGTTTGCATTATTGGAATGGTATTTCAAGAATGACATCCGCATCCACCTTAAATTTTTTAACTGTTGATGCGCCTATATTTAACTGGCCATTGATAGAAAACTCAGATCAGTTTGCTCGTCAGTTTGGACTTTATATTAAAGGTCGATTAGACAAAGTGGGTTACCAATTCCACATGAACAAACCTTTTGCTACCAATACAGCAATGAATGTAAATCCTAATGTTGCCGTAGATCGCAACACAGGAAAATCTGCTTGGGGTGGTTATGTTGATTATCAATTCTTCGATCAAGAGTCGAATGTATTGCCGTTTAGAGTGGGCACCTATATGGGCACTAAAAAAGTGTTTAACATTGGAGCTGGTTTTTATCAGAATACAGAAGGAACAGAAAGTTGGACAGACACTAACGCTGCTACTAAAACTTCTCAAAAAAACGACATCTTATTAATTTCTGTAGATGCATTTGCGGATTTACCAATTGGAAATAAAGAACGTGGAATGGCTATTACTGCCTATTCTGTTTTTTATAATTATGATTTTGGTCCGAATTATTTGCGAAGCATTGGTATTATGAATACAGGATCTGTAGATCCAACATTTACTGGTACGCGTGCAGCAGAAGGAGCTGGAGATGCTCGATATTCAATTGGAACCGGTGGTATATGGTACACTCAAGCTGGTATTTTATTGCCTAAACAGATTTCTAAAAAAGTAAGATTTCAACCATTTGCTGCATTAGCAATGAAAGATTTTGATGCACTTCAAGAACAAGGCTCATATTATGACATTGGTGCCAATGCCTTTATTGATGGGCATCATGCAAAATTAACAGCACAATATTCTTCACGCCCTATATATGATAATGCTACCAAAAAAGTATTTGATCGTAAAGGTGAGTTTATCTTACAATTTCAAATTTATTTATAAGACCTAAACATATGTCAACAGAAAAAAATTATAGCACGGGTTCTAAATTATGGAGTGTCATTGCGGCATCATCTGTAGGAACTTTAATAGAATGGTACGACTTCTATATTTTCGGAAGTTTGGCAGCCGTAATTGCCACTAAATTTTTCCCTGCAGATAATCCAACTGCAGGCTTCCTTTCGATACTTGCAACATTTGCTGCAGGTTTCGTAGTACGTCCTTTTGGTGCATTATTCTTCGGTCGCCTAGGTGATTTAATTGGTAGAAAATATACCTTCATGGTTACTCTTTTAATCATGGGTTTCTCTACATTTTTAATTGGTATAATACCCGGTTATGAAACCATTGGTTACTTAGCACCAGTATTAGTATTAATACTTCGTTTACTTCAAGGTTTAGCTTTGGGTGGTGAGTATGGTGGTGCTGCAACATACGTTGCCGAGCATTCTGAACCTACTAAACGTGGCTTAAGAACTTCATGGATACAAACTACTGCAACTGTAGGTTTATTCATCTCCCTTTTTGTAATTATGATTACAAAAAATTCGATGAGTAAAGAATCTTTCGACCTTTGGGGTTGGAGAGTGCCATTTTTAATTTCTATAGTAATGGTGGTAGTTTCTTATTTCATTCGTAGAAACATGGATGAATCACCACTCTTCAAAAAGGTAAAAGAAGGCGGCAAAGCATCTACCAATCCGTTGAAAGAATCGTTTGGAAATAAACTAAATTTCAAATTTGTACTACTTGCATTATTTGGTGCTACGATGGGGCAGGGGGTAGTATGGTATACTGGTCAGTTTTATGCTTTATCTTTTTTACAGAAAACTTGTAACATAGATTTTGATCAAACCAATTACATTATTGCCGCAGCATTAATGGCGGGTACAGGTTTCTTTATTTTCTTCGGCTGGCTATCAGATAAAATTGGTCGTAAAGGCATTATGATGTTGGGTATGTTGTTAGCAATTTTAACCTATCGCCCTATTTATGAGAAAATTTATCAAACTGCGAATGTGGCTAATAAGACAGAAATTGTTGCAGAATCACAAACTACTGATGAGGTAATTTTAAAGGCTGGTACAACAGATTCTGTACACGTAATAAAAGTGGTAAAAAAATACACGGATGGTAGTGTTTATAATGAAGAAAGCAAACAATTATTAGGTGTAGATGCAGATGGTAAAGAACATAAAATCAGTGTTCAGAAATCAATTCATGTAGGTGACAGTAGTTATTGGATGTTAGTACTGTTAATTTTCATACAAGTACTTTATGTTACCATGGTTTATGGGCCTATCGCAGCATTTTTAGTAGAAATGTTCCCTACTAAAATAAGATACACATCGATGTCTTTACCATATCATATTGGTAATGGAATCTTCGGTGGTTTATTACCTGCTATTGCAACCTATTTAGCAACCAGTGCAACAGCTGCAAATACTAAAGCCGCAGAAGCTGGTTTAGCAGCACCCTTTGATAAACCTTACTTAGAAGGATTATGGTATCCAATTATAGTGGCAGGTGTTTGTTTTGTAATAGGCATGCTTTATATCAATAAAAAAATGACAAATATTGAAGAATAATAATAGATAAAATTATGAATCAAGTAAAAAGAATATTAGGCGTAGCATGGATCCTTTTAGGAATATATGCGGGGTATTACTTATTAGTAAGCCAAGCCATACCGAAATTTATGAGCGACAAAGCAGAAGATTTAGTCCCTGCAATTATTTATACGTTTATACTGATGCCTGTAATTACAGGCGGATTAATGGTGTTTGGATATTATTCCATCATCGGAGAGTACGATGTAAAATAGGTTATTTAGATTGGCTGTTAATTTGTAAATTGTGCAACACGATTATGAAAAATAAATTAAAAAATCATCGTTTAGCTTTTGTTTGCATATTAGCAGCCATTCTATTGAATTTCCCGATTGTATCGGCATTCAATAAGACTATGTTCATTTTTGGTTTCCCCATTTTATATCTGTATATATTGATGGTGTTACTTTTTAGCATTATTACAAGTATGTTAATTATTCATAAAAAGTAAATATGAATGTGTGGTTAATTTTATGCATTACACTTTTATACCTAGTACTACTTTTTGTGGTGGCATACTTCGCGGAAAAAAAACAATTATTAAGTGATAAGTGGAGCCCTTTTATTTATGCACTTTCTATTGGTGTGTATTGTACAGCCTGGACCTTTTATGGTAGCATAGGCAGGGCAACTGTTTTTGGTCCCGATTTCTTATCTATTTACGTAGGCCCGATTTTATTGATGCCACTCTGTTGGGGTTTTTATCGTAAGATTATTAAAATATCAAAAGTTCAAAAAATTACTAGTATTGCCGATTTTATTTCATCTCGATATGGAAAAAATATTTCTGTTGGTGCATTAGTAGCGGCTGTTTGTATTGTAGGGGTAATCCCATATATCTCCTTACAAATAAAAGCCATTGCAGATAGTTTTGATATTTTAAATACTTCCTCAAATCTAGCACAATCAAGTACGCTCATTCAAACATGGAAGCCACTTGTAGTAACATTAGTTTTAGGTTTTTTTATTATGTTATTTGGCACCTCGAAAATAGATGCGTCCGAAAAACATGTTGGACTGGTAAATGCTATCGCTTTCGAATCTATTGTAAAATTAATTGCATTTAGTATTGGAGGTTTATACATTATGTATAATATTTTAAACAATTATACTAGTATACAAATTCAACAAAATCCAGCAGTACAACATTTATTCACATTCGATACAAATTCAGGTTATTTGAAATGGTTCGGAATGACTATTTTGTCGTTTACCGCTTTTATTTTTTTACCACGCCAGTTTCAATTAGGAGTAATAGAGAATAAAGACGATGCTCATTTAAAAACTGCTATTTGGGTTTTTCCAACTTATTTAATTTTAATTAATTTATTAGTAATTCCGATAGCTATAGCAGGTATATTGTTCTATAACGGACAAATATATAATCCAGATTATA
The DNA here is from genome assembly GCA_020058405.1 of Sphingobacteriales bacterium. GTDB lineage: Bacteria > Bacteroidota > Bacteroidia > Sphingobacteriales > Sphingobacteriaceae > CAJBVG01. The sequence continues at coordinate 6,617 of JAGVEE010000188.1, read as the reverse complement.
CAATACTAAGTATACCGGGAGCTTTAAGAGCAGACTGGATTAGTATGATTGTTTTTTTAGGTGGATTTTCCGCGGCAACAGGAATGATCATTGTGGAAACAATTGCCTTAAGCACCATGTTTAGTAACAATATTTTAATTCCTATTATTTTAAGTAACCGTACATTAAAAAACTCATTTTTTACTCATGTTTTAAAAAGCATAAAATGGATTAGAAGAATTTCAATTCTTTTTTTACTTTTTTTGTCTTACTCATATTACCAATACATTTCTGGTAAGTATTCTTTAGTCTCTATCGGCTTAATTTCATTTACAGCGGTTGCTCAATTTGCACCATCAGTATTGTTTGGTATATATTGGAAACGTGCTAGCAAATTAGCCAGTATTGTTAGTATTTCGATAGGCATTGGAATCTGGTTTTTCACTTTAGTAATCCCAACCTTAGTTTCTGCTGAAATAATACCAAGTAGTTTTATTGATAATGGTTTGGCAAACATATCGTGGTTAAAACCTAGTCATCTATTCGGAGTAGCCATTGGCGACCCTATTACCCATGCATTCTTTTGGAGTATACTACTAAATATTATTTCGTTTGTAAGTATTTCACTTTTCCTTCAGCCAACATCAGAAGAAATTACTCAAGCAGAGTTGTTTGTTGACATCGACCAATACTCTAGTAGTTATGAGCAATCATTTGTCCGTTCGGGCAATATTAATATTATTGACCTTAGAAAACTCATGTCAAGTTTTATTGGTGAATTAAAAAGCAAACAATTGTTCCGCCAATATTTTTTAAGAAATCAATTAGAAATACCATTAGATAACCAAAAAGCAGATCAAGGGGTAATTACATATACTGAAAAAATATTATCGGGAGTAATAGGTGCAGCATCATCCAGAATTGTTTTACAATCGATGATGAAAGATGAAGTAATTAGGATGAATGATGTAGTGAATTTATTGAAAGAATCGCAACAAATTTTACAACTAAATAAAGAACTAAGCAATAAATCTTCAGAGCTCGGCAAAGCCTATGATGCATTGAGCAAAGCAAATACAAAACTAAAACAAATAGATCAATTAAAAGATGAATTTCTTTATACCGTTACTCATGAACTTCGTACGCCCTTAACAAGTGTTAGGGCATTTACGGAAATTATGCATGACCATCCGGATATGGATGAACAAAAGAGGCAAGAGTTCCTAAAAGTAATGGTTTATGAGTTGGAGCGCTTAAGTAAATTAATTACACAAGTTCTAGATTTAGAAAAATTAGAATCAGGTAAACAACAAATTAATAAAATTAAAGTAATACCGCTTGATTTAGTAAATAGAGTAGTGGGTTCTTTTAATGTTGATATTAACCAAAATCAACAAAAAATAATTGTTAATAACGATACAAAATTTGATGCATTATTAGACGTTGATTTAATGGAAAGAGTATTGGTAAATATTATTGGAAATGCCCAAAAATACATTCCATCAGAATTAGGAAAAATAATTATTACCATTAAAAGCACAGAACATGAATTGTATATTTCTGTTGAAGATAATGGACCAGGAATACCGGCAGAACAAAGGTCTCAGGTATTTAACAAATTTTACCAAGTTGCTCAATCTAAAATAAGCAATGCTGGAGGTTCTGGTTTAGGACTTTCTATATGCAAGAAAATTATTGATTTACACAAAGGTCAAATTTTTGTAGATGAAAGTGTAAATGGTGGTGCAAAATTTATAATACAATTACCCATGAAATAACATAATGGCAACGAAGAAAAAAATATTAATTGTAGACGATGATCCGAACATTTTATTATCGGTGGAATTTTTATTAGTTAAAAATGGATACGATGTTTTGGTGGCCAGAAATGGTATGGAGGCTATTGAAATTATTGAAGATACAGTGCCCGACGTTGTATTGTTAGATATTATGATGCCCGATGTAGATGGTTATGTGATATGTGAATTCATTAAGAAAAATGAACGAACCAAATCTGCAAAAGTTATTTTTCTATCTGCAAAAAGCAGAGAAATTGATGTGGATTTTGGTTATGAAATTGGAGCAGATTTATATATGATAAAACCCTTTTCTACTAGAACACTTTTGGAGAAGATTACTGAGTTACTTAAATAGTACAATGTACGTTGTACGCTGTACATTGTACAACGTACAGCGTACAGTTTTTATAAAAAGCAATAAAATGAATTATAGTACAGAATACCTAGATAGCATCTCCGAACCCAATAAGTACTGGGCTTCACAACTAGATAGAATTCCTTGGTTCAAGAAACCAAGTGTAATGTTATCTACCACTGAGAATGGATATCACCAATGGTTTGAAGATGGCACTTGTAATATAAGTTATATGATGCTGGATTACCATGTGGCCAATGGGAAGGGAAATAAAACTGCCTTGATTTTTGATTCGCCTGTTACCAATACAAAGAAAAAGTACACCTATTCCGAATTATTAAAAGAAGTTGCAGAATTTGCCGGGGTATTAAAATCGAAAAATGTAGCGAAAGGTGATACCGTAATTATTTATATGCCAATGATACCAGAAGCAGTTATTGCAATGATTGCCTGTGCTAGAATTGGAGCAATCCATTCTGTGGTGTTTGGTGGATTTGCTGCGCATGAATTAGCCATTCGTATTGATGATGCAAAACCAAAAGTATTAATTACGGCGAGTTATGGAATGGAGTTCGATAAGATTATTCCTTATTTACCATTGGTAGAAGAAGCTTATCATTTAAGTTTTCATCAACCAGAAAGCACTATACTCGTTAAACGACCGCATCATACAGATGTTGCTAGCATTGCCTTTGAGGAGTATCATAAGCTTACTGTGCATGCACGAGCAAGTTCTTATGTAGAAATGAAATCTATTGATCCTTTGTATATTATTTATACATCTGGAACTACTGGAAAGCCTAAAGGAATTGTACGCGATACAGGGGCTTATGCATTAGCCTTACACTACAGTCTAGAAAAAATTTACAACATTAAAGAAGAAGATATTTTTTGGGCAGCATCAGATGTGGGTTGGGTAGTGGGTCATTCTTACATTTGTTATGCACCTTTATTGATGGGTTGTACCACTGTAGTATATGAAGGCAAACCAATTAGAACTCCAGATGCAGGTAGTTTTTGGAGGATGATAGAAGAGTATAAAATAAATTTAGTTTTTGCAGCACCTACCGCCTTTAGAGCAATTAAAAAAGAAGACGCAGAAGCGAAAGAATTATTACAGTATGATATTAGTTCCTTGAAATCTGTTTTCGTTGCAGGAGAGCGATGCGATCCGGCAACTTACGAATGGATATTTGACAAAACAGAGGTTCCTGTAATTGATCATTGGTGGCAAACAGAATCGGGTTGGCCAATGATTGCAAATATGTTAGGAATAGAGCAATTGCCAATAAAACCTGGCTCTTCAAGTAAAGCGGTTTGTGGTTATAACATAAAAGTTTTAAACGAAGCTGGAGAGGAACTCCCTAAAAATACAGAAGGATTTATTGCCATTAAATTACCCTTGCCTCCCGGTTGCCTTACTACTTTATGGAATGAACACGAACGATTTAAAGAATCTTATTTAGATGTTCTGCCAGGGTACTATTTTACAGGCGATGGCGGATATATTGACGAAGATGATTATGTGTACATTATGGGTAGAGTCGACGATGTGATAAATGTCTCTGGTCACCGATTATCAACTGGTGAAATGGAAGAAATGATTGCTGCTCACCCAGACATTGCTGAGTGCGCAGTGGTAGGCATTGCGGATGAGTTACGCGGACAGCGACCATTAGGTTTTTTTATTTTAAAAGACGGACATCCACGCGACGAGAAAGAAGTAGAAGAAGAATTAGTAAAGCACATACGCAATCAAATTGGTGCAGTAGCTTATTTCAAAAATGCCATTAAAGTTAACCGACTTCCTAAAACACGTTCAGGAAAAATATTACGCAAAACCATTCGTCAAATTGCCGATGGCGAGGAATACGTAATACCCTCCACCATCGACGATCCCTCTATTTTAGATGAAATCGCCGAAGCGATAAATTCTAAATTCTAATATCTAAATTCTAATATCTAATGACTAATTAACCCAATAACTTAATAACCCTATAACTATTATCTCACAATTTACAATTCAACAAAATGGATTTTCAAATTAAATCAATAGAACAGTACCACAACGTATACAAACACTCGGTAGAGCAACCTGAAGAATTTTGGGCCGACATTGCTTCTCAATTTTTGTGGAAGAAAAAATGGAACAAAGTATTAAACTGGAACTTTAAAGAGCCCTATATCAAATGGTTTGATGGTGCAACTTTAAACATCACCGAAAATTGTTTAGATAGGCATTTAGCTGAGCGAGGCGATCAGCCTGCCATAATTTGGGAACCGAATGATCCCAATGAGCATCATCGAATTTTAACCTATAAACAATTGCATCATCAAGTTTCTATGTTTGCCAATGTGCTAAAACATAATGGTGTAAAACGTGGCGATCGTATTTGTATTTACATGCCAATGGTTCCAGAATTAGCCATAGCAGTGCTTGCTTGCGCTCGATTGGGTGCTATACATTCTGTTGTATTCGGTGGTTTTTCTGCTCAAAGTATTGCAGATAGAATTAAAGATGCAAAATGCTCACACGTAATAACTGCCGATGGTGCATACCGTGGGAATAAAGATATTCCTCTAAAATCTGTGATCGACGATGCCTTAATGCAATGTGACTCCGTAAAAAAAGTAATCGTACTTACTCGTAATCGTATGCCAGTATCCATGATAAAAGGAAGAGACGTTTGGTGGGAAGATGAAATGAAAAAAATGGAAACCTTACACGAGTACGATTGTCCTGCAGAAGAAATGAATGCAGAAGACGAACTATTTATTTTATATACCTCTGGTTCTACTGGTAAACCTAAAGGAGTAGTGCATACTTGTGCTGGTTACATGGTATATGCTGGTTATACATTCAGTAATGTTTTTCAATATAAACCTAGAGAAATTTATTTTTGTACAGCAGATATAGGATGGATTACAGGTCACTCGTACATTGTATACGGTCCATTATCTCAAGGTGCTACAACCTTAATGTTTGAAGGTGTTCCTACCTATCCAGATGCTGGAAGATTATGGGAAATAGTTGAGAAATTCAAGGTAAATATTTTATACACTGCACCCACTGCAATTAGATCTTTAATGCAATCGGGTGTAGAATTTGTGAATGGAAAAAATTTAGATTCATTAAGAGTTTTAGGTTCCGTTGGCGAACCCATTAATGAAGAAGCTTGGCATTGGTTTAATGAAAACATTGGTAAAAAAAGGTGCCCTATTGTGGATACTTGGTGGCAAACAGAAACCGGTGGAATAATGATTTCTCCAATTGCTAATGTTACTCCTCTGAAGCCTGCACACGCTACCTTTCCCTTGCCTGGTATACAACCAATTTTAGTAGATGAAAATGGAGTAGAAATTAAAGGAAACGGAGTAAACGGAAATTTATGCATTAAGTTTCCTTGGCCCGGAATGATTCGAACAACGTACGGGGACCACGAGCGTTGCCGCACAAATTATTTTGCAACCTATGAGAATTTATATTTTACGGGTGATGGTTGTTTGAGAGACGAAGACGGAAACTATAGAATTACAGGCAGAGTGGATGATGTGATAAATGTATCTGGCCACAGAATAGGTACCGCTGAAGTTGAGAATGCAATTAATGCACATACCGGAGTAATAGAGTCGGCAGTGGTTGGTTACCCACATGATATTAAAGGACAAGGTATTTATGCATTTGTAATTTGTGAAGAAGATACGCATGAAGAAGATTTACGTAGAAAAGATATAGGAATGACAGTTGCTCGAATCATTGGAGCCATTGCAAAACCGGATAAGATACAATTTGTAAAAGGCTTGCCTAAAACTCGTTCGGGTAAAATTATGCGTAGAATTTTAAGAAAAATTGCAGAAGGAGAAGTAGAAAATTTAGGAGATATCTCCACTTTATTAGACCCAACTATTGTAGAGGATATTAAAAACGGACGTATTTAAGCGTTTTTTAGAACAAGGATGTATTAATTTTTCATATTTTCGCAATAATGAAAAATGAAAGACCAACCATCCTTGTTATTAACGACGATGGCATTACCGCTAAAGGCATACAAACCTTAGCGTTTTTAATGAAAGAATTGGGTGATGTTGTGATAGTTGCACCCGATAGTCCTCAATCTGCAATGGGACATGCAATAACCATTGCAAAACCTTTGCGTTTGGAAGAAGTAGATTTATACGATGGCATTCGTTCTTTCCAATGCTCTGGAACTCCAGTAGATTGTGTGAAGCTAGCCGTAAATCAAGTATTACATAAAAAACCAGATTTATTAGTTTCTGGTATAAACCATGGTTCTAATTCATCAATTAATGTAATATATTCTGGCACTATGTCTGCCGCTATGGAAGGTGCCATAGAAGGCATTCCTTCTATTGGTTTTTCATATTGCGATTTTTCTGCTAACGCGGATTTTAGTCCTACGCAGAAATTTGTATTAGCTATTGCCAAGCAAGTATTAAAAAACGGATTGCCAAAAGGCTCTTTA
>JAGVEE010000146.1 GCA_020058405.1 Sphingobacteriales bacterium | reverse complement strand
TTTAATTTTAACACCGGCATCCATTAATGCTAAGGTTCCTGCGCAAACAGTAGCCATTGAAGAAGAACCATTCGATTCTAAGATATCCGATACGATACGTATTACGTACGGGTTCTCAGCATCACTTGGTAACACTTGTTTCAATGAACGCATTGCTAAGTTACCGTGACCAATTTCTCTACGACCAGCGCCTCTATTTGGGCGAACTTCACCTGTAGAAAAACCTGGGAAATTATAATGTAATAAGAATTTGTTATATCCGAAGAACATCGCACCATCAATCATTTGCTCGTCTGTTTTAGCTCCAAGCGTAACAGTTGTTAACGATTGAGTTTCGCCACGAGTGAATATTGCTGAACCGTGTGCAGCTGGTAGGTAACCAACTTCCGACCATATTGGGCGAATTTGTTTGGTATGTCTTCCATCTAAACGAATTCCTTCATCTAAAACTAAATTACGAATAGCTTCTTTCTCGATATCATGGTAATATTTTTTCATTAACCATGAAAATGCAGATTCTGCCATTTGTTCTTCAACTGTAGCTTGAAACTCATCACGTATTGCACGGAATGCAACTGAGCGCTCATCTTTTCCTAATGCTGATTTTGCAACATTATATATACGATCGTATGCAAACTCACGAATCTTAGCCATTAACTCTGGGCGAGCTTCTGGTTCGTGTTGGTAGGTACGTTTTGTTTTAGCGCCTACTTTAGCTACTAAATCTAATTGTGCTTGTACTTGTAATTTTATAGCATCGTGGGCAACGCGAATTGCTTCGGCCATTTCTGCCTCCGAAACTTCTTTCATCTCGCCTTCAACCATACAAATATCTTGAGCATTACCTGCTACAATCATATCCATATCAGCCGTTGCTATTTCAGAAATTGTAGGGTTTACTACAAATTTACCATCTATACGTGCAACACGTACTTCAGATATAGGTCCGTTAAAAGGAATATCCGAAATGCTTATTGCTGCTGATGCTGCAAATGCTGCAAGAGCATCTGGCATAATGTTCTTATCAGCAGATATCAAAGAAATCATTACTTGTACGTCTGCATGATAATCTTCTGGAAACATCGGGCGTAATGCACGATCTACCAATCGACAAATCAACACTTCGTAATCTGATAACCTAGACTCACGCTTTAAGAAACCTCCAGGGATGCGCCCTGTTGAAGCATATTTCTCTTGATAATCAACGGATAAAGGTAAGAAGTCCGTTCCTTCTTTTGCATCTTTTGAAGATACTACCGTTGCTAACAACATGGTATCTCCCATTTTAACCACTACAGATCCATCAGCTTGTTTAGCTAATTTCCCTGTTTCGATGGAAATCTTTTTTCCATCACCCATTTCAAACTCATGGGTAATTCCAATTTTCGACATATTATTTTTCTGTTATAATCGGGGCAAAGGTACTGATTTTTCTTTATTTATGCTTTTATTGCTAAAAACGAAAAAAGCCGTTCCGAAATAAATCGGAAACGGCTCTTAAAACATAAAACATGAAAAAATTATTTACGAAGTTCTAATTTCTTAATAATCGCACGGTAACGCTCAATGTCTTTATTCATTAAGTAGTTTAACTGTGCACGACGCTTACCTACTAATTTAGTTAAGGCCAATTGTGTTGAGAAATCCTTCCTGTTTTTCTTTAAATGCTCTGTCAAGTGCGAAATTCTGTAAGAGAATAATGCAATTTGACCTTCAGCAGTACCTGTATCGGCATCGCTTTTTCCATGAGATTTGAAAATCTCTTTCTTTTTGTCTGTACTTAAATACATTCTTGAATGATACTAAAGTGTAATTTATTTGATTAATTATTTTATTGGACAACAAAAATACAGCAATCTTCTGAATTTTGAAAGGAAAGAAGCAGAATTATTTTAAAATGCTTTTAATAGTGTATCAAAGGCGGTTTTTAAAAAAAATTACGAATTACGAATTACGAATTACGAATTAAGGAAGTTTTGTGCTAATTGCATGGTTAACCATCAAATTAATTAAGAAATCTATCTATTTTACCGTATTTTAGCCCAAATTCGTAATTAATAATTCGTAATTCGTAATTAACATGGAGTATTCACGCTTTGAAACCGAAATGCAAGTTCGCCCAGACGACATCGATATGAACCAACATGTGCATAATTCGAGGTATTTCGATTATGTATTAGCTGCTCGATATGACCAGATGGAGAAACATTATGGGTTCCCTATGGAGAAATTCTTGGCTCACAAGTTCGCTTGGGTAATTAGTAAGGCAATTATTGAATATAAGCGTCCACTAGGTTTAGGCGATCATTTTGTAGTAAATACGGGCATAAAAGAGATGCTACCGAAAGGCTGCATCGTGAGTTTCCATATCAACAGTAAAAAAACAGGTAAACTATGCTGCGATGGTGAGTTTTATTATACCATGATTAGTATGGAAACTGGTCGTGGAGAAACTATTCCAGAATGGATTAGAGAACATTATTCTATTTAAGTATATCCTCAATTAAGTCACCGTAAAAATCAGTCATACTCATGCCTGCTGCCCTAACCTGCTGTGGTATAATGCTATTTTGCGACTGACCTGGAACGGTATTTACTTCTAGCACATACATATTGTTGGATTCTTGCTCCATAATATAATCGATGCGAACTACCCCTTTACAATTTAAACGCATGTAAATCTGCACCATCGCATTTCGAACCCTGTTTAATTCTTCGTCGCTCATTCTACCTGGAGTAATTTCATTGGTTACTCCGTCTGTGTATTTCGCTTCGTAATCAAAAAACTCTTTGCTCGACACTATTTCGGTACATGGTAATACATTTACGATCGAATTGATTTTGTACAAGCCTATTGTAAACTCTCTACCACCTATAAATTCTTCAACTAATACCTGAGTATCTTCTTTAAAAGCTTTATCGAGAGCTTCTTGCAACTCTGAGGCCTCTTTCACTTTACTCATTCCGATACTGCTCCCACCGCTATTGGGTTTTATAAATAAAGGCAGTTTTAAGCTCGAAAGAATTTCTTCAACTGTATAAATTTGTTCTGCAAACAATTGTAAAGATCGCGCGATGTGTACATCTTTTATCCCATCAATTACACTTTTAGTATAAGCTTTGTTCATGGTAATGGCAGAAGTAGCTGCATCACAAGTGGTATAAGGCATACCAATCATATCAAAATAACCCTGTAATTTGCCGTCTTCTCCTGGAGTGCCGTGTATGATGATAAACGCAGCGTCAAATTTTATTTTATCATTATTTACATTGATAGAAAAATCATTTCGATCGATAGGATGGGCTTGTTCTTTTTCGTCGATATATCGCCAAGAATCTGAATCAATAATTAGTTTATATACTTCGTATTTGTTTTTATCGAGATGAGTGTAAACGGTTTGTGCACTTTTCATAGATACCACAGATTCACCTGTATATCCACCTGCAACTAATGCTATTTTCTTTTTCATGAAAAATTAAATGTGATGAAAAAATTTCTTCCTTAAAAAAACGAAAAAAAATGGGAATTATATACTATTTCAGTTGATATTTCTTTTAAAATGGCAAGATTTCTTTATGTTTGAATAGATTTATGAGAAACTTCATCCAATTCCTCAAAAGCAAACAATTCAGAATACATTTCGCTATTGCATTTGGTTCTGTTGCCATTCTGTTATTCATTGTGTTTAAATGGTTAAATATTTATACCCGCCACTCTGAAACGATTAGCGTACCAGATTTAAAAGGGATAGAAATTGTGGAAGCAATGGATTTGCTGGATCAACAAGGCTTTAAATATGTAATTGATAGTATATACACTGAACTTGGTGAACCTAATACAGTGTACGAACAAGAGCCAGAAGCCAACGCTTTGGTGAAAGAAAATAGGACTATTTATTTAACAATCGTTTCAGGAAGTGCTCCAACTGTAAAACTTCCAGACTTAATTGATGTTTCATTTAGAGAAGCAAAAGCTATTTTGGAGAGTTATGGCATAAAAGTTGGGCAGTTGATTTACCAACCAGACTTAGCACAAAATGCTGTGTTGGGCATCAGGTATAAAGGCAGCGAAGTGGGCAAAGGATTTGTACTTTCTAAAGGAGAAGTTGTTGATTTAATTTTAGGTGATGGATATGGCAATTTAAAAGTTGTAATTCCAAACTTGGTGGGTTTGAGTTTTGACGAAGCTTTATTTGTATTACAAGGTTCTAAGCTATTAATTGGTAGTGTAATTTTTGATGGTAATAATAACGACACTTTAAATGCTATTGTGTACAAACAATCACCAGAATCTAGTACAGATACGAGCATGAATAAAATCTCACAAGGAGAAACCATCGATATTTATTTAAAAGTTAAATAAATATAATTTAGCTCCTCTAAAAACGTTATGAGATATTTGAACATGAAGAGATTAGTATTATTCAGTATAAGTATTTTACTTTTTATCAACGTATACTCGCAAGAGTACACCCAAGTGATGCGTTACTCGGCAATGTTAAACAATGCCTACAAACTCTATGAATTAAATAAACCTTCACAAAAACAATTAGCGGATACATTAAGCCTCCCATTTTTCGATGATTTTTCTACAGATGGAATTTACCCTAATCAACAAAAATGGGTTGACAGAAATGTGTTTATCAATAATAACTTCTCGAAACAACCACCCAGCAAAGGAGTGGCAACATTTGATGGATTTAACGAGAAAGGCCAACCTTACGTGGCTTCTGAGTTTGCCTTTGGATTCTGTGATACCTTAACTTCTGCTCCTATTAATTTAAATTATACGGCATCTGATTCAATTTATTTAAGCTTTTTTATACAGCCACAAGGCTTCGGCAGGCAACCAGCTATAAATGATTCGTTGATATTAGAATTTAGAAATTTAAATACCGGTAAATTTGTAAAAATTAGAAGTTGGCCAGGTGCAAAATCGTACAGCTTTAAACAAATTCTTATTCCAATTAAAGATACATTGTTTTTGAAAAAAGGATTTCAATTTAGATTTAAAAACAAAGGAT
>JAGVEE010000187.1 GCA_020058405.1 Sphingobacteriales bacterium | reverse complement strand
GTAATTATAATATTGTTGTTTAGTTTACTGCGGTACCAGGTTTTTAAACTATTCTTTATGGCCGGAGTATAACCGTCTTCATACGATGGAACGGCTATTACTTTAAGATTTGCAGCGTGTGCTGTTGCAAGTGTGTCTAAGCAGTACAACATAGTATCGGCAGATGGACTTTGCTGCACAGGCAAAACAATTACCAACAGGCGCTTGCCCTGCAATGCATTTAACTGCTGATTTCCACCCTCAATTTTTGGTACTGAATAGGTGTAAATACTGCCTGGCAGGGTTGCTGCTGATAGCAGTAATATTAAAATCACAGGTATTATAAATCGTTTCATTTTTATTATTTAGCGTGTGTTTGTTATTGTTTTCAAATTAAGATTGACTTATTCTACATTCATTAATGATAAAGAGTTACAACTGCTGCTGCTTACATTTCTGAATTTGAACTTTGCTGTTGTTCCTGAAAGTGCAGCACAACCCACATTAAACGTTACATACTGCGTATTCCCTGGTTTTGAAATTTCAATGGTGTAAATGCCAGCAGGCACACAACCTAATGTACCACTGCCACTAGCGGGTACATTGAAAGTGTAAGTGCCGCCACTGCTGTTGGTGTACACTGCTACAAAACCAGTAGTGTATAAATAGTTGCTGTATGTAATAGGGATATTTGCTGATGGCGTACAAGTGCCGTTGGCATTAGCATAAGCCTGGCCGTTAGCTGCAATATCATTTTGTGCTAATTGGTCTGCAGCAAGCTGGCTGGTGGTGGAACTGTATGTACCGCCGGGTACCGTATAGGTTACCTGGCTGCCGATATCACACCCTGTACAATTATTTTTGGTAAATGATTGGCTGGCAAGAGTGTTGTAATAAGTTACAGATGTTTGGCAGTTTTCTGGCTGACCAGCATAGTTGTAGCAGATTTTTTTGAGGATGTTGTTATCTTGGTCTCTTACATATTGTAACCTAGATAGTGCATCATAGGTGTAATAACTAATTCTGCTTGTGGCATCGCACTTGCTGGTTACACCTACTAAGGGGGTGTACGTATAAGTAGTCATTAAAGCGTCAGTTGGATATAATCTTAGTTCATCTAAATTACCTGAGCCACTAATATTTACACTTGAAGTATTTGATACGGTATGTTCGTAATAGGTATATCCGTTAAACGTTCTACCTGTAAGTGATGGGGCTGCTCCATTTACAGATTTTGGCCCTTGTCCCCAATAACTAATTGTATAACTCTTGGTGGTGGTTAATCCTGTTCTACTTATTGCCCCTCCTACTAAGTCATAGTATTTTATGCCTGTTAAAGCGGATCCATTGTCTGATGGTATGCCTGTAAATGTAAAGCCACCTGTACCATTTGATTCAAATGAAGTGGCTGCAATATCTTCTGTGGCTGCATTTACCACTTCGGCTATGGGATAATTATTATCGTAATCCCACACATAAGCCATTTTTACATCGTTTATTTTTGACTGTTGTACTATGTTTTTATTATCAAATGTAAAGTCTATTTGGGGTTTGTAGTAGGTACTACTGTTTGCTACAAAACTGCTTAGTAACACAGTATTGGGTTGTACCTCTGTAGTGTAAATTGTTTTAGGTTGTGTCCAAAAATTTCCATTATTATTAAATAAACTATAATCGGTTTTAGTTGCTCCTTGCAAATAAGTGTTGCCATTTTTTGTTATAGAAACAATTTTTTCAATGGGTGTTTGGTTGTTGAAACGTTGCATGTTTATGATGGCAGCATTTGCTCCTGTTTGAACGGTAGGATTAAAACAAGCGTAGGCATCAATACCACTAGCAGATATCCAGTTTAATGTAGCAGCATAATCATTTTTATAAGTTAACTCATGATTATTAGCTGTTAGATAATTTAGTAATGGTTGATTTGAATGATTCATATAATAACCTGGGCTAGGGTATATTAAACCATTTGCATAACTATATCTTGTTGTTTTGTTAACCTGATAATTTTGAGACTTTGTAACTCTTAGTTGCTTAAAAGTATTATCAATTGCATTTAAACCTTGGCAACCCAAAATAGCATAATCTAGAGGATATTTAATTTGGGTGGTTATTATTTCTCCTTTACTGTTATTTACAGTTGTTTTTGTTGGATTTAAATGTTTTGTAGATTCATAAAAATATGTTGTTGTGACGGTATTTGGATTAACTTGTGAATCGTCATATATTTTTTCAGTTTTTGAAAGTTGTAGGTTAGGTATTGACCACAATATGTAAGAATCGGCTGCATATAATTCAGATCTGTGTGATACTATATCCTGTGGCTGACTAGTCATATACAATTGAGGCGATTGTAATGGTGGGCTACAACATTCTGGATTCCAACAAACACTTACAGGTGCAATTATTTTATCTGTCATTCTAAAAGCAAGTCCAAAAAAACCGATAGAGTTATATCCGTTAAAAGGGTCGCCATAAGTATTTGTTACTTCCTTTATTTTATCAAAACTATTTGTACCAGTAGCTTTATAATCAGTCTGTTTTATTAAATTAACACTATTTATATCAGTAGCACCATAATACTCATAAACTGTTTTACCGTTTTGGGTAGCATTAAAATTTATTTCTTCTACCTTAGGATAGTAAAATTGTTCATTATACAAAGTGTATAATGATGAGCTGTATTCGGCATTGTACGTCTTTATTTCATAATCCTCACAAGGGCTATGTAAAGTTGTAATAGGAGGATTACCATACCCATTTGCTAAATTTAAAGTCTTTGCTCCATTACCATAGCTATAATTTTTAACCGTTGAAGGTGGTGTATTATTATCTATATTATCAAACGATTTTATTGAACTTATACGCATACCAGGCCCTGGACTACCTAAATATGGCACCATTGTAAAATAAGTAAAATTTACATAGGCTGTTGCCCAATTATTATTACAAGTAACAATGTATTTATATTTACCCGGAATCAAAGCAATAGGGTTCGTTATAACCTCAATCTGTGAGCCTTGCCCCAAACCTATAGATACATAATATTCTGTTGGTGTAACGTTTGGGTCGTCCCAATTATATTGGGCATCTATCCAATATAATTTAAACACTCTACGAGTACCAATTGAAAAAGGTGGGCTACTATTAGGAGTAAGTGGAGTTCTTCCAAAAGTTACCGTAATGCTTTGTGCAGTGCCAATTATAAAATAGTTTGCTCCTACTGTAGAATCTGTATTTGATGGATTGGAAGGATAAGGATTTGTGACTGTTTTACTAGTAAATTGTGTAGAAGGAATAGAATCGCCATATTGGGGTAGCCTGATAATATTATTTTCATACTCAAATACACTATACCCTTTTGTAGGATAGGTTATTTTTTCTAACATTCCATTTTTCATATAATTCGCATGCACTTCTCTATCCCCCATAGGAATTGTAGGAAAATTTTCTGGTACATCGCTACCAAATAAGGTTGGGTTGTTTGCTCCATTATAATACCCCCATTTGTCAAACGCTTTTCCTGATTTAGGATATTCTGCTTGTTCATTAATATAGCTGAATAAGTGAGGAGGTTCTTCTAATACTTCCGTTATAGTTTGCCCATTCGCTTTTTTATACTTATATCCAGCACTTTGTATACCTTTTAGTTTTAAATGACTGTATGTTGTACTAGGGTTAATGTTGTCACCAAAATAGTCTTGGTCTAGTGTAATTTTTTTAATGAGTTCATTATTGGGTTTATTATAAATTTCAATTGTTTTAATAGCATATACAGGGGTATTATTATTACCTGTCATATCTCTACGAGGCGTACTATTAGGTATAAATTTTATCAACATATTTGGGCTACTTATTGTTGATACTCTTTTTGCATTCACTAATGCTCCTGGCACCGAGGTTGAATTTAAGCTATAACATGGAATGGGGCTACAATCAGTTCCCCCATTAAAACTTATCTTTTTGGTAAGACTTTCGCTAATCGGCCCTGGTCTTTGTCTTTGCTGCCAGTCGGTATATGTAAAATTAATATACTCATTAGAATGTTCGTTTCTAATACTAGTTAAATACCAACTTGATTTATAAGGTTGTAAGGCCGCTGGATTATTAGAATTATCTGGATCGGTAGTTTCTGATGCACTAAAATCATATATTGATCCGTCTGGAGTGTGTACATAAAAGCCCCCTCCGT
>JAGVEE010000218.1 GCA_020058405.1 Sphingobacteriales bacterium | reverse complement strand
ATTAGAATGGGTGTTAAATTGTTTTTTGGATTAAAAGAAATTACGTAAGAATTTATACTGCTTAAAAATAATATACTTACACTAATAATAATAATTACGGCTTGTGAAATAAATTCTTTTCTAAAAAATAGCACTTGATTATATAGGTAATTATATACCAAATTTAGTATTGCAATTATAGCAGCTATACGAGTATTGTTTGAAAAATATCTCTCTTGAGGGAAATTTCTGCTTAAATCTAAAAAGTACCAGAGAATATGTAAAATTAAATACATACATAAAATTGCCACCGACAAATAAATACTATTCTCGTGGTTGTGTTGTATGCTTTTTTTACGAAATGAGTAGTACTCAGCCTCTTTTTGGAGGCCGAAATTTAATATTTTGGGAAACATGGTTTTATTATTGTTGTTGTTGTCTGTTATTGGTGAAATTAACAATAAAAATTAGTATGTTAAATTTTATTTGTAAAAACAAGTATATATATCATAATATAGTCTAATTATTTGTGTTAGTTTCGCATTATTAAAAAAACGATATGTTAGCAATTAAAGAATATTATATGTACGATGCTTTCTTTCAATGGACTAGAGAGCTTGCATCTAAGAATGAAACTTCAGGATTTGATCAAACTGATGATCATAAAAAATTCACGCAATTGAATTATAAAAGAATGGAGCGTTGGAATAAAACATTTTTATTGAATGAAGAGCTAACTAAAGTATTAAGTGCTTTAAAAACAAAACAGACTTGGGTCTTAATTACGGAAACATGGTGTGGAGATTCCGCTCAATTGTTACCAGGCATTGCAAAAATAGCTGCAGCTTCTGATGGAAAAATTACCTTGAAAATTATATTAAGAGACAATAACCCCGAATGGATAAATGCATACTTAACTAATGGTACTAAATCTGTTCCTAAATTAATTTCTTTTGATGAAAATGGCACTGATTTTTTTGTATGGGGACCTCGCCCTCAAGGTGCAATAGACATACTCACGCATTGGAAAGCTAATCTTGATACAATCGACAAAGATCAATTCCATGTTAACCTACATACATGGTATGGTAAAGATAAAGGCGAGGGACTACAACAAGAGTTTATAAAATTATTATCGAATGCTTACTAATTCTACTGAATTATTATTTTTTTGTTTGCTACCCCTTCGGTAGTAATTAGTTGAACAATATATATTCCTGTTGATAAATTTTCGATTTGATAGGTATTAGTATTTACATGTTCTGAGCTAATAAGTTTATCAAATGTATCATATATATTGAGTTTGAAATTAGTAACAGATTTAGTTTCTATAGTTACACTGCCTCTGCTAGGGTTTGGATATGCTTCAAACTCATTGTTAAGTTCTTGTTTTGTTATTCCTGTGCTAGTTTCAAAAGGATTAAATAACACACTTTGATACACCTCTTTTGTACTTAAGTTTTGTACAAAAGCTACTATTCTTAATTCTTGTAAATCTTTAAAATTTTCAACAGTCCATGTAAAAGGAATCGACTCTTCTTCATTCATTGCTTTTTTAGTTAGCGTATATCCGTTCACGTTAGTCATGAATTTACGCATCACATAAGAATAATAGGTTTCAGAATTATTTCCAGGTGAAGCTTTGTAATCACTTTTCTCTACACGTTTTTCTACCACAACAATAAATGCAGCTAAATCATCACTCGTATTATTGCTTAATGAGCTAAACTTTATTGATCCTGTTAAATTTCTATTTACCAAGCTAATGTTGTTTTTGCTAATAGAAAATGTAGTATTTACTGCAGCTCTAGTGTTTACTGTATTGTTTAATGAATTTAGAAGTGTTGAAGAATTGTTTCGATAATAATTACCATCTAAAATACTATAAGGCACGCCAAAGCTACCGTAGAAACTCACTCTAGCATCTGACTCTGTTGGGTTTTCATAATACATAGAGTCTAAATAAGGAAATGGGGTATGGTATACAATTGCTGCAATTTTATTGGGGTTGCTGTTTACATAATTGATTATAGGTGGGGTAGAAGATGCACATGGAGGGCAGCCAGAATTACTAAATTGTTCGAGTAATACTACTCTTGTTTGTGCTATTGCTGATATTTTAATTAATACGAAAAGCAATACAAATGTTAATTTTTTCATAGTTGATTTATTGATATATCAAATTTCAGAGATTTTAGATTAAAAATTTGTCGTACAGGCGACATTGTGTATTTATTTACTTGATGATGGCATATTTAATAGAATACTGATGGATATTTTTTATTTTTGTGACATGTTAAAAGTTACCAAAATATTCCGTTTCGAAACTGCACATGCCATACATGGCTATGAGGGTTTGTGTAAAAACATACATGGACATTCGTATATTTTACATGTAACAGTTGGAATACCTAGTCAAATCGATGAGTATTTACCAGGAACGGGCTTTATAATCGACTTTAAAGAGCTTAAGAAAATTATAAACGAAGCGGTTGTTAAGCCATGGGATCATGCACTTTTATTATCGGAAGAATTCTTAGCACATCATCCAGATTTAAGAAAGATGGATAATTTGCATATCTGGAAAGTGGAACCCAGTGTAGAAAACATGATTATCTACATAAAAAATAAAATAATAGACAAATTTCCGAAGGAAATTACGCTTTGTAAGCTCAAATTGTATGAAACAAGTGATTCCTATGCAGAATTATAGTGCTTGGTATAATTGGCATACTTTTTGGCTGCATCTCTCTTAACTAACCAATTTCAATGAAAAAACTATACATAACGCTATTCCTAGCATTTTCTTTTATTATAAACAATTCATTTGCCGACCATTTTGTAGGATATGATATGTGTATGGTGAACATTAAAAACACTAATGGTACACCCACGGATTTATATAAATTTAGATTGCGAATTTTTAGAGATGTATTAGGTATACCGATTCCAAATTCAGCTTCTTTTACAATTTATAGAAACAGCAACAACACACCCGTTGGTACTTTTGTTACTAATAAAATAAACCCACAAACATTTTTATCTTATCCACCTGAAGAATGTCCACCTGCGCAAGCTCAATTAAGAGTGGAGTTAGGTATATATGAAAGTTCTGAAATTAATTACGCAACCTTAACCGACCCTGCAGGCTATTACGTAAGTTCAACTTCTTGTTGCAGAAACATCGGGATTGTTAATGTTGAGGGTAATTCATCAACGTATGGTGTTACGTTCGCAATGGATTTTCCTCGTATAGGCACAGGTACTACTACTCGATACAATTCATCACCAGAATACAAAAAAGTGCCTCTAACATT
>JAGVEE010000302.1 GCA_020058405.1 Sphingobacteriales bacterium | reverse complement strand
GAACCATTCGCTTTTATTATATACACATAGGTTCCGGTTAATAAATATTCGCCACTTAAATCTTTTCCATCCCAAACAAAATCTGGGTCGGTAGATTTAAATACTTCAATTCCCCACCTGTTATAAATCGTAATTTCAAAATTATCTACGTTCGTATAATTTACGCTAAGAGAATTATTTTTTTCTCTACCGGGAGAGAATACTTGTGGTACTTGTACAAACGTTCTGTCATCACTACATACCCTTACATTTTTAGTTTTTGTAACCACACAACCTGCGTTGTTGGTAACAGATAAACTAACCAAGTAATATTCATCACCATCTTCTGGGTAGGCATGTGTAGGATTAGGGATGGTATCGATAAAATTATCTTCACCTACCCAACTGTATAAGTAAGGTCCACTGTTTCCAATTATTCTTGAAATAAATTGAGTTACGTTACCGGCACAATTTAAGGAGTCAACGTCGAAGTCTATATCTGGTTGGTTAAACACTTTTAACACTGTATCTTTTGTAGTAAAACATCCAGTTAATCCATCTTTCATTTTTAACGTTACTCTGAACTTACCATCACTTGGTGGTAACAATACTTGGAAAACATTTCCACCTGTATAGGTTATCGTATTGTTAGGTATAACATTCGGGAACTCATCCACTGTCCATTCCCATTCTACATCCGATTCTGTTGTAGGTGCAATTACTTCTCTTCTAAAAGTAGTAAGTTCACCTGCACAATTTGGATCAACCGTTATGAAGAAATTCATAGGATCGCGAACGGTTAAAGTATCTCTAATAAATGTTGTACAACCTGTAATATTATCGGTAACTAAAAGAGTAATAATTTTAGGTCCGTTACTTGAATATATATGTAATGGCTCTCTAATGGTTGAAACTGTATTAGCATCTAATTCCCATAAGTAAGAATAATTTACTGTATCACTAATTGGCTTGTGTACAATTGTTAAATTCGCAACATCACCAATACACAAAGAGTCTGGTTTAAAATCTAACCAAGGGCTTAAAGTGAAGTTTTGGAAAGCTTCGCCTTTGCAACCTTTCGCATCTTCAATAACTACTTTTAAGTTTATATATCTTCTACCTGCCACAACAGATAAAGGCATTGCATCTTTACCATCGTTAGCTTGGTATATTACTTGACCAGTATTATTATCAATCCACTGTACAGTATTGTATGGCTTCGTTAAATAACGAGGAATAATTTTAATACTATCACGTTTAGTGTCGTAACATAAGCTTGGGTCACTTATAATATCTATAGTAGGTTCGCCAGTTCTAACAGTGTCTGTTACGGTGGTAGTACAACCGAACATATCTTTTAAGGTAAGCGTAACAGGGAACTTTCCAACACCACCGTTACTTCCAAAGAATACCCATTTAGGCTGAGAATAAAAAGGATCGAAATAAGGACCTGATTTTACGAATTCAAACTTGTTGGCAGTTGGATTCCAATCTCCCTGCCAAAATACAGAATCGATAGGTACAGTAGTATTTACTTGTATACCGAAGTTGATAACGGCACCTGGGCATGCAGAGTCTTTTAGCAGAACAAATTCTGGTAACTGACGAACGTACACAGAATCGGAAACATCAAACCTACATCCCTTAGAATCGATTACTGTAAATGTATAATATTTCATACCATAAGATGGATATGTATAAAATACGGTATCTTCATTTCCAGCGCTAAAACCTTCGTCTCCTACCCATCTTACAGTATTATAAGGAGGCAAGCCACCACTTAAATTATCTAAAATAAATCTTGTAGGGGTATTCATACAAACCGTATCGGCATGTACATCTGCAAATAATAATGGATGGAAGATTGTATCAATGGTTGAATAAGAAGTACAACCTAAGCTATCATAAATTTCAACTCTATAATAAGTGGTATCACTACATAAATTGAAATTATCGATAGCAGACTCGTTGGTATTATCACCATCGGCATCTGTAACTACTACCCAATTAAAAGGGTTTTCTGTTTGGCTTCTATAAACAACATAACTAGGTGAAGTACTTAACTTCGGACTACGAATTGGATTCCAAACTAAACGAGCTTGGTTAGATCTAAAGAAAGTAGCTTCTAGTTGAATTGGTTTTACTGGAGAAACTTCATCATCAACACCACATAAGTTTACAGATCGTACATAATACGAAGAATCCGGACTAGCGCCTGGACTAAAGTCTACGTATGTATATATTTTTCTGTTGTTAGTGGATAACAATAAAGTATTATTTCTATAAATTTCATAACGTACAAAGGTGTTTGTATCACCAGGAGCTACACCCCAATCCATACTTACTTGGCGAGTTACTTGATCGTATGTAATACATCTAATTGGAGGCGACAAATAAAAATCTGGAGGTAGTACATTGATAGAAAAAGTTCTGATGGTTTTTCCTGGTACTCTACAAAAATTATCTTTTGCAGTAACTACGAAATTATATCTACTAGATTCTAATCCATTACAATTATCTTTTTTATTTAGGTTAGAACAAGATGTTGGCCAATACATCCAAACAGTATCTTCAGTAAGATCACTATAAGATGCGCCTAATTCATATCCATAACCAAACACTTCGCCGGGTATGTTTTGTATGACAACTGGAGCTGGGTTAAATGGTGAATAAGTGTAATTGTATTTATTACGAGTCAAAACTGCACATGGAGGAAAAGGGCATCCAGTTAAAGTATCTGCATTGGCTAAACCCATTGCTATACCGTTTACAGATAGTTCTAAGTTCTGTGGGCTAATACCTAAACCACCTGCGGTAGAATCTCTAACTACTATTGGTACGAGTAAATCCTTACCAGCAATTACACTGTACTCAATTGTTGGCGTACCATCTGTTTTTTTGAATGGTGGCCTAACCGTTGGAAAACGATTTGTATTTTGATTCTCATCAGGAATTAACACTTTACTTTGGAAATCACGAAAAATTTCGGCTACTTTCTGATCGCATTTATATGCAGTAACCTTAAAGGCTGTTACAAAGCTTCCTGATTGTAATGGCTTAAATGAAAACTCTCCTGTTAAATTATTAAATGAATATTGAGTAGATAACAAACCAAAAGGATTGGTAGAATTATAATATGGGTAATTTGTCCACCAGGTAGATGGATCCCAAGTACCGTTAAGCGTTTCTTCTAAATTAACAACAGGGTCAGCAAAATCATAATACAGATTGTCCAAGTCCATATCGTTTGCATTGTTATTAAATACAAAGTCCAAACCAGTTGTATATAAAATAGCAGCAGGAGGTTCAGTAAATTCAGGTGAATTATCAAAACACTCATTTACTGGTGCAGCTGTGGTAGAACCATTTGGGTAATATGGATACATTTTAGCGAGTAAATACATAGGCTCGCCACCTGAGTTGCCGTTTTTAATATTTACAATACCACCATTACGGCAGCATGTATTCCAAGAAAATACAAATGGCGTATTTGGGTCTGTAGGAGGCAATACTCCAGTAAAATCAATAGGATCAGACTCATAAAAGTATTTTTCAATTGCTCCGTTATCGGGAGCAGCACAATCTAGAGGACCAGAAATTCCAAAACTACATGAAGGAGAAATATCACGTTGGTAGATAAACTTAACATTAATATCACCACCAGCAGTAATCCTTCCGGTATTTAAGCCTTGGTTAAGAACACCATTTAAGTTATCTACTTGAATGGTTTGAGTAGTAGTAGGGCCTGGTATACCAGTACAATCACGGTAAAACACCATTCTGAACACATATTTGCTTTTTCCACCTTCGGTAACGCATTTCCAGGTAATTTCACCACCTGCTAAATGCGAAGCTTTTAGTTGTGGAATACCAAGCAAAATTGTGGTTATTGTAATAAATAATGCTTTAATAATAGATTTCTTCATAAGAAATTTTGTTTTGGACAGCTAATATATGCAAAACTAGTGCCAAATAGAACAAATTCGTTACAATAGTCGAGCACTGTGGAAAAGAATACTGAATTGAGAGAAATTATAACATTTTTACCCTGAAAATGAGGGATTTTGAGTGTATTATTTTGTTGATAAATAATAAATAGTTAAAATGTATATAATATGGAATATGAATTTAAAAAGAATAATTGATGAATATTGTATAAAGATTGTACAAAAAAAGCCCAACTATGGTTGAGCTTTTTTGTAGTCCGGATAGGATTCGAACCCTCGGTACCCTTTTGGGGTACGACGGTTTAGCAAACCGTTCCTTTCGGCCTCTCAGGCACCTCACCAATGGGATGGCAAATATAGTGTTTCGAGCATACTATGCAAAAAAAATATCTAAGCCTTTACCATCTATCTGAATGTCAATGCTAAAAAAAAAATACGAGGTTTAATCAACTAAATAACCTGAAACATTTGCATAATTCAGCTTAAACTTGTTTATTTGCGCCCTAATTGGTTCGGTAGCTCAGCTGGATAGAGCAACGGTTTTCTAAACCGTAGGTCATAG
>JAGVEE010000275.1 GCA_020058405.1 Sphingobacteriales bacterium | reverse complement strand
TGCACAAAATATTACATTTGCAACAACATATAACATTACAGGAACTACGAGTTTAGTTTCTGGTAATACTTATTCTGTTACAGGTAATGTAGTAGATTTCAATGGCGTGTACAATGGCGCATCTATTGCTGTTGGAGACAGTTTGTTTTATCTTGAAGATGGTGTTATTTATGCAGGTGCTGTAACTTTAATTACAAGCACTTCGGGCAATCAAGTAACATTTAGGTTTTTGTCAACAGAGGCTTTGTTAAGCACTTCTTCTGCTGGGGCAATGTCTGGCCAAATTAATATTTCACGTAAGAATGCACAGGGTTACTGCGCTGTTGCTTCCGGAACAAATGAAGCATTGCGTTGGGCATTAGAAAATAGATTTAAAAAATTATTGGCTAACGATATTAAAAATGCAAAAGATATTACTCGCTATACAGGTAATGGAATTCCTGCATTTACACCTATAACTTCTGAGCCTTTATTAGCACAAGGTTTAACAAGTCCTTTTCCTTTATATAAATGGAATGGTACAAGTTGGATTGAGCAAATTTCTTTGACAATTTATGGAACATTTAAGAATCCACTTGAAGCAGCAACTATTACGCCTATCAATGGTTTTTGGGAAACTGCTTTTAATAATGAAATGGGGCAACCAGAAGGAGCTTTAATTAGAAGAAAAAATTAATAATTCAAAACTTTAATAATTTAAAAAATGGGTACATATATCAACGAACACATTACAGAAATCTTGATAGGGTTTGCTATTATCGTAGTAGTTGGCGGCGCATACGGGCTTTGGAGAAGCTATAGCGTGGATTCACCTGAAAACAAGCAACCAAAAGACTAATTTTAAAAAATAAAATAATTAAAAAAAAACAATAAACAATGAAAAAAGTAATAATCCTACTAATTGCCGTAATCGGCTTTATTTCAGTAAATGCACAAAATCCAGTTGGTGGTGCTGGCATTTGCGTGACTGTTGGCAATCCAAATACGGGTGTTTTACAAGTAATAAATTCAAAGCATTCTTGTCAAATCGTGAAAGACTCAGTAGCAAATATCTACTACCGTTATGATAATTCACTTGCTTCTGGCAGTAAATGGGTAGTAATGACATTAAGTGAAGTTGATGGCAGTATCACCAACGAGGGATTCATTGGTGTTACGGCGGGTTCGGCTACGACATCTGTATTGCAAGGTTATAACTCAGCAGGAACTGCAACTGGTACAGGAACAACTATTGCCGCAGGAACAGGCTTATCAATTGCAGAAACAACATCGACAAATGGTGGCACAATAACATTTACAAATAGCTTGCCAGACCAAGTTGTTTCCTTAACTGGTGGTGGTATCTCTGTAATCACTGGTACATATCCCAACTTCACAGTAACATCAACGGAGATTGATGGAAGTATTACTAACGAGATTCAAACTATTTCTGCAACTGCTGCATCTGCAAATTCTACTATAATTGCAAATAGTTTAGCGGGTGGTTCATTTACATTAACAGCAACGGCACCGTTGACTTTAACGGGGGCTGCAAATGCTCCAGTTGTTGGCTTTGGTACTCTTGTAGCTTACCAAGACGATGTTGCTGCGGGTGTTGGCGGTGTAGCTATTGGCGGTTGGTATCAAGCAAGCGCAGGAAATACCATGGGTGTCAAGCAGGGAACACCGTTAATTAGAGTATTTTAATTCTTGAAAATAAAAAAAATATAAGCCTAATTTGGTAACTTATTAGGCTGACTAAAAATATAACAATAATGAAAAAAATACTTTTATTTATTTTTACCGTATTTACCTTTTATTTGTCTGCTCAAACTATTGTAGGTGGTTCTGGGAACTGCATGGTTAACGGTAATCCTAATAGTGTCCTTAATCTTAAAACAATTAATCAAAAGTTTAATTGTACGTCTGTGATTGACACAATTACTGGAGACCAATGGATTTATAAAGTTAGTTTATTGGAAGGGTCAAGATGGGAAAATAGAACGCAAATGGTTGAAAATAGCCTTAGTCAAAAATGGCAGTTGGGGGGGAATACATTAACCACTAATACTGTTTTTGGAACAAATAGCAACCACGATTTAGTATTCGTTAGAAATGGAGTACGTGCGGGTTTAGTAAATAGTTCACTTGCTAATACTTCTTTTGGTGTACAGGCTTTGAACGCTAACACTACTGGTAATTATAATACAGCTAATGGTGTAGGTGCTTTGTATTCTAATACTACTGGCAATTATAATACAGCTAATGGTGTAAATGCTTTGTATTACGGAAAAACAGGCAGTAACAACACCGTATTACTAAGTAGGTCAGATGGTATAGTAAAAAGTATTATAGCCGATAAAACTATGAATAACACTTTAGTTTTAGGTGCTGGAGGAGATATTCGTATATTTTCAGATTCTACTGGAAATACTGGAATAGGTACAACTGACCCAAAAAATAAACTTCATATTGTAGCAACATCAAACCCCATCCGTGCAGAAGGATTGCAAACTGGCGCATCAACAGACCAATTAGTTACAGTAGATGCAACTGGCGTTTTTAAGGAAAGAACTGTATCAGACGTAACAAATTATTCAAGTTATGCTGCAATTAGTTCAAGTGTCACATATACATCAACAAGTCCAAACATTACAAAAACGACTG
>JAGVEE010000348.1 GCA_020058405.1 Sphingobacteriales bacterium | reverse complement strand
GGTTTTTGCATAAAATTCACCATTCATGCTAAATTCCGCTTACACTTAGTCTATACTCAGTCTACACTTTGTCTATACTTCGCCTATACTTGGCCTATATTTCACTTATACTTCACTTACACTTCAGAACTCCCTCAGAACTCCCACGTAATCTCTGCAGGTATATTTCGCCCTCAGTTCGCTTATAGCTGGCCTATAATTCAAAAAAATACTTAACCTAATCAAACTCCCTGCTCAATGCTACACGCTCCTCGCTCCCAGCTTTCTGTTCCCTACTCCACGCTCAACACCTTCTCCCCTTGCTCCTCAAACCTGCCTATCTCCCAAATCTCCACTCCACGCTCCGCTGCTGCTTTCTTGAGCTCCTCTTGCGTGCCTTCTTTTATAGCTAACAACAAACCTCCATTCGTTTGCGGATCGGGTAACAGAGAAAAACTTTGCTTCGGATCTATGCCTTCGGCAATAGTAGTTTTAGGTAAGTAGGCATTCCAATTTCTAAACGTAGCATCGGGTAAAATATGCTGATCCATGTATGTTTGTGTTTCGCTGAGTATTGGCAATTTGCCAAACTCTAAGCGTATACTTAGTCCCGAGCCCTCTGCCATCTCTATCGAATGCCCCATTATTCCAAAGCCTGTTACATCTGTCATGGCACTTATATTTTTTTGCGTTCCGAAATATTCGCCTACAGAATTTAAACTACACAAGGCATTTACTAATACTTCTTCGTGTTCTTTTTTTAACAATCCTCTTTTTTGTGCAGTGGCCAAAATACCAACACCCAATGGCTTGGTAAGCATTAATACATCTCCTGCATTTGCAGTACTGTTTCGTTTTATATGTTCAATCGATACTATACCGTTTACAGATAAACCAAAAAATGGTTCTACAGAATCAATCGTATGCCCTCCCGAAATTACAATGCCAGCTTCTTTACAAATTTCTTTCGCACCTGCCATTACTTTTGATGCCAATTCTGCAGGCAATTTATCTATTGGCCAACCTAACAAAGCGATGGCTGTTATTGGCTTTCCGCCCATTGCATATACATCACTTATGGCATTGGCAGCCGCAATTTTTCCGAAGGTATAAGCATCGTCAACAATTGGCATAAAAAAATCGGCTGTTACTAACAAAGCCATTCCGTTTTTCAAATCGTATACCGCTGCATCGTCGTTGCTAGAATTTCCTACCAATAAGTTTTCTTGCAAAACCCCATCAACTCTGCTATTCGCTAAAATATTTTCTAATACACTCGGGGCAATTTTACAACCACAGCCTGCACCTTTCGCATATTGTGTTAATTTAAATTCTTCCATTAATTTTTAAATTTTTCTAATATACTTTTTGCATTTTTTGTAACTTCTATTGTTTCAGCATTAATAATTTTTCCTATTCGAGTAGATCTATTAGCGGCTACTAAATATTGTCGATCATAATATTTCAACAATAACTCAAAAGCATTGTAAATAGAGCCTTCCTCTATAAATTGAATTACATTTTTAGTTTCTAATCCTCCGAGTTTTTTTTGTATACGTAACACCGCATCTATTAATTCTTGAGTTGTAAATTTACCATAATGTTCTACTATAAATTTCAAACGCTCTTCAAATGGTATTTGTAAAACATATAAAGAAGAGGCAATAATATTTTCAAACAATGCTTTCGGAATGTTTACTAATCCTATTCGCTGACTTTCATTTTCCAACCATATACTATGTTCTTGATGAAGTACTCCTTCGGCATTAATTTGTATATACTCCAGCAATTCTTTGTGTAAATTATTTTCGAATTGTTCTTGCGTAGGTTGTGTAGGTAAACCTAATGCTCCAAAGCTAGAACCTTTGTGAGAAGCTAATCCTTCTAAATCTATTACGGCCTCTCCTCTTTCTTTTAATTCCAATAAAACTTCGGTTTTAGCACTTCCGGTATATCCGCCTAATACATTAAATTTAATAGGAAGCGTAAAACTTTGTAATACCAATTGCCTATAAGCTTTATATCCACCTTCAAGTAAAATTACATCAAAGCCATAAAAATCGAGTAGCCAAGCCATAGCCGCACTGCGCATTCCGCCTCGCCAACAATGCACTATTACCTTTTTATCCGAAGTAATTTTTACTTGCTGCTCTACTATTTCAATATAATTTAGAATCTCAACACCAAAGTGTTTTAATCCAATTTTAATAGCATCTTGTACACTTTTCTGTTTGTAATTCGTACCAATTTCTGCGCGCTCTACATCATTAAAAATTGGTAATGAAATTGCCCCAGGTATGTGAGCATGCATATATTCTGATGGACTTCGTACATCGAATATTGGATTCGTTTTGGCAAGCTCTAAAACTGTATGAATTGGTAATTTCTGGATCATTTGCCAATTTACAGAATCTCTTCTACATTTCTTTTAATAGTTTCAGATATCTTATCCAATGGCAAATCGTTTGCATCTGTGCCAAATGGATCTTCTATTTCTTCGGCAATTAATTCTAAACTGGCCAATACATAAAAGATAAATGCTACTACTGGTATTACAAAGTAGCCTAATAAAAACACATAACCTAGCGGCAAGGTTATTACATAAATAAAAATAAATTTTTTAAGAAAAGCTGAATAAGAATAAGGAATAGGTGTATTTTTTATCCGCTCGCATGCTCCGCAAATATCATTAAACGATAGTAACTCTTGGTTTATAAACAATAATTGCTCTTGTGTTAGTTTACCATGTCTTATTAAATTTTGTAATCGTTTATTGATGATTAATGAAACTTGATTTGGCAAATGTTTGCTATG
>JAGVEE010000388.1 GCA_020058405.1 Sphingobacteriales bacterium | reverse complement strand
TTTTCCAAACGTAATGGACCATCCTACTTTACATTCCATCGAAAAAGCCTTAAAAGGCGAGGCATTGGAATACCAATGGAAAGCCTCTGCGGAGAATCTCCATCCACAAAATATAAAAGCAGAACTCGTTGGTGGTAACCTCTCTTTAGTGTACGCTTTGCAAGGGAGTGTATCGGATTTAAATACCGATGGTAAAATTTTATTCTTAGAAGATCTCGACGAATATTATTACCATGTGGATAGAATGATGTGTAGTTTGGATAGAGCAGGTAAATTGAAAAATCTGAAAGGATTACTCATTGGCGGCATGAGCGATATGAAAGACAACTCCATTCCTTTTGGCATGCATACCGAAGAAATTATTTTATACTACGCTAAAAAATATGGCTACCCTGTGTTCTTCGATTTTCCATGCGGGCATATAGAACATAATTATGCGGTAAAGTTGGGAGTGGAAGCGAGTATTGAAGTGGAGGGTGATGGAGTTAGTTTTAGACAGTGATTTAAAAGGGTCACAAAGTACACTAAGTACGCACAATGGAACACAAAGAAAAACATTGTGAACCTTTGTGCGCACTTCGCGTCCTTTGTGAGCTAATTTAGAATATACTTTACCCCCGAACAATGATCCCTCTCCGCTCCAGTTACACTTGCCAAACAATTATTTTCTCCCCTACTTTTTAGCACTCCAAGAAAGGCAAAAATAATTGCCTCTTTAAACTCTATAATTTCTTTACTAGGTATAATAATTTCTGCTTTGCAAAAATGACTTAATCTTTTTATTAAATATTGATGGTAGGTTCCACCACCGGTGATGAGCATTTTTGCTTTTTCGTTTAATACTTCTGAATTTATATCCTTGCCTATTTGCATGGCGATGTGTTCGCAATAGGTATGGAGTTTATCTTCTACAGAAATATTAAAAGAATCTAGCAAGGGTATAACATTTGCATATACCCATTCTTTACCAAGCGATTTTGGTGCAGCAGATTTATAAAAATCTAATTCATTCAATTGAGTTAATAAACTTGAATTTAAATTACCGGATGCAGCAAGTTTACCATCTTCATCATAATTTAAATTACGCAGCTCTGCATAATGGTTTAACACCATGTTAGCTGCACAAATATCATAAGCAATACGTTGATTATTTTTTTCGAACGATACGTTTGCAATACCTCCAATGTTTAAACAGAAATCATATTCAGTAAATAAATATTTATCGCCAATAGGTACAAGCGGTGCTCCTTGTCCGCCTAATGCTAGGTCTTGTTTTCTGAAATCACAAATTACTTCTACTCCACAATTAGCTGCAATGATTTGGCCTGCTCCAATTTGTAAACTTAATTTTTTTTGCGGCTGATGAAAAATGGTATGCCCATGTGAGGATATAAAATCTAATTTCGTTACGGAAAATTCTTTTCTAAAATTTTGGATACATTCTGAAAAATATTCAGCCATTTCGATGTCTAATAAATGAATGCCCAATGCATCTAATTGCATTGCATTGTTCAGTTTATTTTTCCACTCGTTTGTGTAATGTATGGCTTTAGATTGAAGAAGTTTGAAAGACCATTGATTGTTATGATTAATAAACTCAACATAGGCAATGTCTAACCCGTCCAAAGAGGTTCCTGACATTAATCCTATAACATAGTAAAATTGCATTTTTAAAGTTAAAAAACTTTTCTTCTTTTTTGCGAACTTTGCGAATACTTAGCGCTTTTTGCGTGAACGATTTTTTATTTAAACGCAAAGGACGCTAAGTATTCGCAAAGTTCGCAAAACAAAAAAGGCCGAAGATTTCTCTTCAGCCTTTTCTTTAAAATGTATTAACAATTATTGCTTTACAATTTTTTGTACACTTACATTGTTTCCTTCTTTAACTTCTACCATGTACACACCTTGTGCTTGGTTTGATAAGTCGAATGAAGTATATAATAATGTTTGTGTGTAGTATTCTTTTTCGAATACTACGCGACCCGTTACATCTATAACTTTAATGTTAGAAGCACCGTTAACATTTGCTCTTACATAAAAAGTTCCGTTTGATGGGTTTGGATATACTTGGAAGTTTTCTACTTTATTATTGTTTACACCTGAAACTACACGTACCGATCCCCATTTGAATATACCACCACCTGTTGTAGTAGACCAGAATCCACCAGACCAGCCGTTGTTGATATCAGCAAATTCACATGCAGTATGTTGTACTTGATCAATGTTTGTCCATGTTAAACCACCATCTTCTGAATAAGCAGAACCTACAGCACCCATTGTACCGTTTGCTGCAGTTAAGAAATAAGTATTTGCTGTTCCTGGTACATAAGCAATATTGCTAAATACAATTAAATCTCCAGCTGTATCAATACCAGTTGAATTCCAATTTAAACCACCATCCAAGGTAAACATTAATGTAAATGTTGATGAATCTGTATTGTTTAATACTGCCATCATCTCATTTTTATTTTTTGCTGTAAGGCTAGGAATTCCTGTATTTGGGATTCCTGAAAAAGGTGTAACACCTAATTTCCAAGTATAACCTAAATCATTACTTACTAAAATATTACCAAAGTTTGTTGGGTAAATAATTGTACTATCAATTGCTGTAAAATAACCAACTGTTCCGTACTCTCCAGAAACTGGAGTTAATGGAATGTTCGCACTTGGAACACGTGCCCAAGTTTTACCATTGTTATTAGTAGTGTACAATTCGAAATATCCGCCTTCTGGATCGCCTAACGCAATACCATTTTGAGCATCAAAGAAATGCACTACGTTAATAAAAGATGCAGAGTTATTGGTGAATGCACCTGTACTAACTTTTGTCCAAGTAGTTCCACCATTTGTAGTTTTATATACACCTTGTGCACCTGCTGTTGCAGTTGTTGGGTATAAAGATGCATAAGCAGTATCGTAATCAATTGGTGAGATATTTGCTAAACCGAAGCTTGCTGTTAATCCAGCTCCAACGTTATTTGGAATAACTGCCGATGTCCATTTTGCTCCACCATCTTTTGTTCTGGTGTAGTTACGAATAGGTGCTGTTCCTCCTGCTCCATCGTATGCAGCTGCCCAAACTACGTTCGAGTCTACTACTGCAAAGTCATTAATACCTCTAGATGCAACCGTAAAAGCAGCATTTTGTATATGCCATGCTTGTTGTGCATTTACAGATAATGTTAGGGCAACTAGTGCCATCATAAGTAAA
>JAGVEE010000226.1 GCA_020058405.1 Sphingobacteriales bacterium | reverse complement strand
AATCGTGGCATGTAAGTGCTCGGTGCTCTATAGCGGGAAAAAGATTGTTTTTAATAAAACGTACAGAGATAATGATCCAATTAAGACCAATCTAATGCTAAGGGGGGTTGTTATTAGGATTAAAAGCGACCTAACTTATATGGATTTGTACATATATTCAGATGGCAATTATACCATAAAATCAAAATGGCGGGAGGAAAACCTATACGAATATTCCGATGTTTATTCCATCGTTAGCAAGCAAATAAACATCATAATAGACACGATTAATAAATTGGGGAGTTACGTATTGAATTCGAACTGCCACTTAGATAAAATGACAGTTTACAACTCCAAATTTACAGAAGTATATTTGTCAGTTATATACAGAAAAAACCTCAAATACTACGAATTTAAAATATTAGAAAACGGCAATCTTTTGGTTGGTCAAGGTGGCTACTATTTACGTAGATCAAAGTAAGTATACCTTTATTTATATTTGAAATATTTCAGACAAAACACATTAGGTTGTAGAAAAAAAATAACATTACACTTTGCGGGCTTTGCGTTTAACTTAGCGGGCTTTGCGTGAAATATTAAATCGTTCACGCAAAGAACGCTAAGTTAAACGCAAAAAAAACGCAAAGTGTATGATGTTGCCCCCATTAGCTAATTATCGCATTAGCTAATTAACTCTTCTCTTCCCATACTTGCACCAACTCCACAATCGTATCTACCGCCAACTCCATATCTTGCACAGAAACCCACTCAAGTTTAGAATGAAAGGCATGTTCCCCAGCAAATATATTAGGGCATGGTAAGCCCATAAACGATAAACGAGAGCCATCGGTTCCTCCGCGTATACCACCGCTCACTGGATTCATCCCTGCTCTGCGAATTGCTTCTTCTGCATACTCCACCAATTGCGGGTGTTTAAGTAACACTTCTTTCATGTTTCTGTATTGGTTATGCACTTCTATTTTATACATAGAACCCGGATAGTTCGTCATTACTTTTTTTGTAATTTCTTCTACAAAGTGTTCGTGCTCTTTTAATTTCTGTGTATCAAAATCTCTAATAATAAATTGAATGCTTGCGCTCTCCATATTTCCACTAATGGAGGTTGGATGTACAAAACCTTCTCTACCACTAGTAGTCTCTGGGGAGAGTGAGTTTTTAGGTAATGCCGCTACAATATCACTTGCAATTTTTACAGCATTCTCCATTTTATCTTTTGCAAAACCAGGGTGCGAGGCTACTCCATTTATGTAAATGCTCATGCCGTCTGCCGAAAATGTTTCATCTTCTATATGTCCGCGTGTTTCGCCATCCATGGTGTATGCAAAATCTGCAGCCAATTTTTTCAAATTCAACTTATCCACTCCCCTTCCAATTTCTTCGTCGGGGGTGAACAATATTTTTATCTCTCCATGTTTTATACTTGGGTTTTGTATAAGTTGATGTATGGCATCCATAATTTCTGCCACACCCGCTTTATTATCGGCACCTAATAAGGTTGTACCATCTGCGGTAATAATATCATTGCCTAGTTGATCAAGTAAAGCCGGATGCTCAACAGATTTTAATACTTGCGTATGATCTTTAGGAAATACAATATCTTTGCCATCATAATTTACATGTACAATTGGATTCACATCCTTACCAGTACAATCTGGTGAGGTATCCATGTGCGAACAAAAACAAATTACCGGAACTTTTTTTGTGGTGTTTGATGGAAGCGTACCATATACATATCCGTTCTCGTCCATCTCCGCATCTGTTATACCCATTGCTAGTAATTCCTCTACTAACAATTTGCCTAAGTTTTTTTGTTTTTGGGTGGATGGGCAAGTTGGGGAGCTTGGGTCCGACTGTGTATCAATTTTTACATATTTTAAAAATCGCTCGGTGACGGTATACGCTAATTTCATATCAAAATAATTTGATTCGAAATTAATCAAAATAATTTAGTATTACAGTGATGTTTATTGTACTTACCTTCCCAATAACCACGCTTTAAAATCCGACGATCTTTCGGTACTTACAATGGTTTCTTCTTCTGTTTTAGGCTTGAGGGTAATTTTTACACGAGATTTTGTATAGGTAAACATATTGTCGATGGCTTCAAAACATAGAATACATTGCCTATTTATTCTAAAAAACTGTTTAGAATCTAATATCCTTTCGAGTTCATCAAGGTTTTCATCTATGGGTAATACTTCTCCATTTTTCATGGTCATGAGTGTTACTTTTTGCTTCGAATAAAAATAAGCTGCATCAGCAATTTCAATTGCTTTGATAGTGTGCCCATATCTTACTACAATTCTTTTTTGTTGAACTTTAACTAAAGCATCTTGAAGTAAATTAATTTTTGCAATCGACTCTACTTTATCAAAATGTATTTTAAATTTTTGAATGGCAATTTGCAACTCCTCTTTTTTTATAGGCTTTAATAGATAGTCGACACTGTTTAACTTAAATGCCTTAATTGCATATTCATCGTAAGCAGTTGTAAATATGATAGGAATATTGAGTTCAACTTTTTTAAATATTTCAAAACTTAATCCATCCGACAATTGAATGTCGGAGAAAACAAGATCTATTTTTTTAGTATTAGATTTAAAAAAATCTATACTAGACTTTATACTATCGGGCTGTGCAAGTAACACAACATTTTCTTCTATTTTCTTGAAAGCTGAAAATAATCGTTCTGCAGCTACATTCTCATCTTCAATTATTACAATATTCATCCTAATCAATTAAAGGTATCTTTACTGTAAAGATATTCATTTCATTTAGTATTATTATTTTTTCAGAACTCAACAATTCGTAGCGTCTAGAAATATTCTCTAGACCTATCGCCGTAGACTCCACACCTGAACTTTTTAGTTGTATTATATTCTGAACAATCAGATAATTATCTGATTTGTATATTTTAATTACTAAAGGAAATTCCCTAGAAGCTGTATTGTGTTTAATAGCATTTTCTGTTAATAATTGCAGACATAATGGTACTATTCGCTTATTAAATATTTCGAGTGGTATTTGTAATTCAAATTTAATTTTACCTAAAAATCTTT
>JAGVEE010000172.1 GCA_020058405.1 Sphingobacteriales bacterium | reverse complement strand
GGCAGAAAATCTCAAAAGCCCCGTTGGGAAAGGATTGTAGAAGATACGAACGGATCTTTAGGTGAGTTGATTGGGCAAATATATGTGAAAGAATATTTACCAAAAGGTACGAAAGAAAAACTGTTAGAAATTGGAGAAAACGTTCGCAGCGTTTATGCCGATCATATTAAAAATTTAGATTGGATGAGTGCGGATACAAAAGAAAAAGCATTATCTAAATTGCAAAAGGTAAACATGAAAGTGGGCTACCCAGATAAATGGAAAGATATGTCGAGCATCAGCATCAGCAGAAACAGCTATGCAGCAAATGCAATGGCAGTGCGTGAATGGGAATTCAATGAAATGATAAAGAAAAATGGTAAGCCAGTAGATAAATCGGAATGGGGAATGACACCGCAAACCTACAATGCATATTACGACCCTACCTTCAACGAAATATGTGTGCCTGCTTGCAACATCATCGTCCCAGGTTTTGAAGGTCGTATGCCCGACGATGCCGTGTTATATGGCATAATAGGAGGTTCTACCTTTGGGCATGAGCTTACACATGGCTTCGACGATCAAGGAAGTCAGTACGACGAGACTGGTAATTTACGCGATTGGTGGACCAAAGAAGACAGAGAGAAATTTAAAGCAAAAACTAAATTAATAGTGGAGCAATACAATGGGTACACCGTGTTAAATGGTTTACATATAAATGGGGATGCTACACAAGGCGAAAACATTGCCGACTTAGGTGGAACCGTAATGGGTTACGAAGCATTCAAAAAAACCAAACAAGGAAAATCTACCGAACTCATTGGAGGTTATACACCCGATCAACGTTTCTTTATGGGTTATGCATATGCATGGATGATGGTGTATACTAAAGAAACTTTAGAACAACGTGTAATGAGTGATGTGCACTCACCTGCAGAATTTAGAGTAAATGGAGTAGTTGCTAACATGCCAGAATTCCATAAAGCATTTGGAGTGAAAGCGGGTGATGCGATGTATAGGGGGGATTCGGTGTTGGTGAAAATTTGGTAAAATAGTCTTTAGTCATTAGTCATTAGTAGTTAGTCATTAGAAAACAAGGGAGGTGCTAGTTTGAATGGAACGCAGAGGCGCAAAGAGTGCAGAGACGCAGAGGGCACATATGAAGCTACTCTGCGTCTCTGCTTCCTCTGCGTCTCTGTGCTTTATTCTTTAATAAACTTCCCTCGGAAATTCTTGCCTTCGAATTCAACACTGAAACTATAAATACCTTGTGGTAAAACTTCTACGTTTATTTCGTTTTGTTCAATTCTATTTTGCAAAACCAATTGTCCGAGTGTATTGTAAATACTGATGTTTGCGTGTTGCAAGGATGTACTCGACATAAATTTTAAAACGCCATTTGTAGGATTTGGAAATACTTCAATACTAACATTTTTATTTTCGGAAATTCCGGTTCCTATAGAAAATTGTTTAATACCTTCAGCAATACATCCTTTAGAATCTTCTACATATAGTTTTATACGCATGTTTGTATTGGTAGTTAACATTGATACTGGCAAAACTGCTGAATTACTTAAAATAACAGTTTTTGTTACATCATCATACCAATGAATTGTGGCGTATGGTTTTGATAAATATTTTGAATAGAAACGCAGTGTATCGGTATTGGTATTACAACAAGTATTAGAATCGTTTGCAATAAACACTGAAGGTTCGCTTATGTACACCGTATCGACTCTTGTAATGCTACAGCCGAATTTTTTGGTTACTTTAATATTTATTAGGAATTTCCCTATTCCGTTGTTCGACGTAAATATCCATACCGGACTTCTAAAAAATGGATCGAAATACGGACCTGCTTTGCTAAAAAATCCATTATCACCGTATACAAATACAGAGTCGTCTGGATCTGGCGAATCCTGAACAATATTAATGTTTATAACTGCTCCCGGGCATGCCGAATCAACTTTTACGCTTACAATTGGGACTTTGTAAATTAAAACCGAATCGAGTTTATCATACCTACAACCAATGGCATCAATTACCGTGAAAGTAAATTTTTTATATCCAGGATTGGTAAATGTAAAACTAGCAGAGTCTTTGTTAAACGAAACAAATCCTTCGTCGCCTAACCACATTACATTTGTGTAGGGCAACACTCCTCCTATTAAATTATCAACTTTAAATTTAACAAGATCCCCTGCGCATTTATTTTTCTTAGAAATTTGCGCTTGTATAGGAGTGTTTATAATAGAGTCTATGCTCGAAACATATACACAATTTTGTTGATCAACTGCAGTTACTTTGTAGTACACTTTTTGCCCGCATAAATTTACATTGTCAGTTGCTGTGGTATTAAAATTATTTCCATCGGCATCAGTAATTTGTATCCAATTAAATGGAGTGTTTCCAATACTACGATACACCATGTACCCATTCGTATTTGGCAACTTACCAGTATTTAAAGGGTTCCAAGTAATAATTGCTTTATCTTTTTTATTAAGAGTTGCCGTAACTGCAATTTCTTTTATTACTTTTTCAAATTTCAATACATCACCGTTATCACAAGTACTTAAAAGTTTGATGGCGTATAATGAATCGTAACTTGCGTTTGCAGAAGTATCTGTATAAGTATTAATGTTGTAATTTGTAATGATGCGAAGTAGGGTATTATTTCTGTAAATTTCATAGCCCATAAAAGTACTCGAGTCTCCGGTGTTCTTCCAATTAAGTTCTACTTTATTAGTTGAAGTATTAAAATTAACACAGGTTAATTCTGATTTTAAATAATTTCCGGGAGGATTAACGGTTATCGAAACTACTCTGGTTGCTTTCATTGGCAACCTACAACTATCGTCTTTTACACTGATCACAAAATCGTATTTCTTTGGTGTAATTTGTCCGGCAGAATTATCGAATCTTAAATTATTACAGCCCGTGCCCCAATAAATCCAAAGTGTATCATTACTTGTACTGCCATACGCAGCAGGCAATTGATATCCGTAACCAAACGATTGACCGGCTGTATTTGTAATGTTCACAGGCGGCGTGTTAAATGGAGTGTAAGGTGCATTGTTTTTAAATTTGTTGAGCCTTGCACATGGAGGGAATTCGCAACCAATAAGTGTATCGCCATTATTTAAACCCATCGCAATTCCATTTACTGTTATTTCTAATGATTGAGAAGATAAAGCCATGTTGTTTGCAGTAGAATCTCT
>JAGVEE010000295.1 GCA_020058405.1 Sphingobacteriales bacterium | reverse complement strand
CTTTCCCATCGTACCCTATACTCATAGCGCCGGCAATGCTTCCGTACTTTTGTTGCTCTAATTGTAATTGCGTAAATAATTCAATATTTTCTTGTCTAAAAATTTCAAACTGATTTTTTAAAGAACGAATATAAATCCCATATTTTATGTTATCGAGTTGTTCAGCAAAGGGGCAGCTTAAAAATTTCTCATTTAATTTATTTGAGTATTCTGCTAAATGAGGTTCAATTTCTGTTGCAAAATATTCGAATGCTTGTTTGATTTTTTCGTCTCGAGTATCACATGTCATGCGTATGTAACGCCAAGCAAAATCTTCTTCGAGCACTGCTTCTAATTCACTTCTTTCTTTTAACCAACTTTCTAATTCATCAACAGAATTTATTGTTTTATTTTCTAATTGGATAAAGTATGGTTCTATGCTTTGCCAAGTAATTTCTAGGCTTTCGGGTAAAAATGATCTTTTTAATTTATCTAAGGTATACATGTAAAGGCTGAATTATAATAAGAAATAATCAAGTAAAAAGAAAGCAGCAAAAAATATACTTGCAATTCCGTTGGTAGTCATAAATGCTAAGTTTACTTTGCTTAAGTCGTTTGGTTTTACTAATAAATGTTGATATACAAGCATGCTACAAAACACCAATACGCCTAACCAATAAAACCAAGAATATGAATCTATAAATCCGGGTAAGATTACAAACACTGCTGATAAAATATGGATATAGGTGGAAAGTTTTAATGCATTTACTTTGCCAATGGCACTAGGAATGGAGTGTAATGCTTGCGATTTATCGAACTCTTCATCTTGTAAAGAGTAAATGATATCGAAGCCACTTACCCAAGTAAGTACGGCTAGTGAAAATAAAACCGGACTAAGTGCGAACTCACCAGTAATTACTAGGTATGCACCAATAGGGGCTAATGATAAACCGAGGCCAAGTACAAAATGACAAAGCGCGGTAAAACGTTTAGTATAACTATACGCAAGTATAATTAACAAAGCAATTGGCGACAAATAAAAGCAAATGGTATTGATGAAAAAAGTAAATAATATAAACAGCAGAGAATTTAAAATTACATACCATAATGCAGTATCGGCTTTTATAATTCCTGCAGGAATTTCTCTGTTTTTTGTTCGAGGGTTTTGTATGTCGATATCTCTATCGATGTATCTATTAAAAGCCATGGCAGCACTACGAGCGGTAACCATACAAAGCAACATCAACAAAAATAATGTTAAATCGAATTGAGCATTTGTATTTCGGATGGCTAAAAAGAAACCAATAATAGCGAAGGGTAATGCAAAAATGGTATGACTAAATTTAATTAGCGAAAGGTAATTTTTCATTTAATTATTCATTCGTTATATAGGGGTCGAAAGCTTTGTTAATCTCATCTATGTACGCCAATACTTCTTCCTTACCAGTACCTTCTTCGGCAGAGGTAACAAAAAAGCTTGGTAATTCTTCCCAATTTTTTAACAGTGTAGAATTGAACAATTCAACATTGCTTGCAGTTTTACTTTTCGATTGTTTATCTGCTTTTGTAAATATAATACAGAATGGAATGCCTTTTCCGCCCAACCAATCAATAAAAGCAAGATCTACTTTCTGCGGTTCTAATCTAGAATCAATCAGCACCATAACACATTGTAAATTTTCTCTTTCTTCTAAATATGTTTTAATCATTCCTTCCCAAGATTTGCGGGTGGTTTGAGAAACTTTTGCATAACCATATCCAGGTAAATCAACCAAATACCAAGTATCATTTATCATAAAATGATTAATGACTTGAGTTTTGCCGGGGTTCTGTGAGGTTTTAGCCAACCCTTTTTGTCGGCAAAGCATGTTTATTAAAGAGGATTTGCCAACATTTGATCTGCCTATAAAAGCGTACTCAGGCTTGCTAGGAGCAGGCATTTTATCAATCTGAGTGTTACTTATAATAAATTCGGCGGTTTTTATAATCATGCTCCAAAGATACAATCCTGGCGCATTTATTTAGAGTTTTTTGGCTTTATTAAGAACTTTAAGCCAATTAAAAAGATCCCTGTTTTTTCCGAATATTCATAATTGGCATCTTCGCTGTAATTATTATTGAAATTTAAGAGCCGATTATATTCTGCAAACACATGTATTTTTTTAAAATCGATGTCGGCTCCGATGCCAACATTGCCTTGTATTTGGGAGCTAGCAAGTGTAAAGGGGATGGTAGGCGATTGTTTGTTTAAAAAAGAGAGTTGCGGCCCCACTAATAAGTAAGGAATAATATTCGGGAGCTCGGGAATAAGGAGTTTAAGTTTGGCATCAAATTCTACAAAAAACGCACGTGTTTCTAATAAAGTATTTATTTGCACAGAATCGCCAATATTGCCTACTCTAATTTTATATTGATAGTCGGAATTTTTCTCAATTATTCCGAAGCCACCTTGTAAACTAAAATTCTGATAATTATAAAACTGAGTATAGAGCTGAGCATAAAAACTTTGTCCTGTTGCGGTTTTATAACTTGTTTTATTGCCACTCGCATCAATTGAATTTATATTGATTAGAGAATTTGTAATTCCTGTTTTCAAGCCAATCTCACGTACTTGCGCTTTGCAAACGCAGTTGAGTAGAAGTAATACAATAACTACTAATTTCTTCATGCTCTAATTTAAAGAAATTATTGAAAGACCGAAAGGCCGAGAATCCGATATACCGAAAATCCGAGAATCCGTGACTTTCGCATAGTCGAAAGGTCGTATTAACGTATAGTCGTGCAAAAAAGCTGCATTTATCATCCTGCATAAAAGAACCTGCATATATGCAGTTGAGTATGTTAAATTTTTATTTCTTATTTGCTTATTCGAAGTGTTGAAGATTCGAAAAGTAGAATTATCGATTAGTATTCAAATGATGCAAATAACTTATTAACTCAATAACTAATAACTATTAACCATGGAACAAGACAAAATGATACACCTCAGCGGAAGGATACAACGCTTGGCAGTAGAGATGTATAAGATGAGTAATACCTTAATACAAAACGATGAATTTATGCAGAAAGATTTATTGAATTCTTGTTTGCATTTGTACACCAATGCAGCGGAGTTATGTGAAAAGAACGATGAGTTTTTTAGAGATGTCGGTATTTTTGGAGGCTTGCGGATGCATTTAGTTAGCATGAATTCCCAGCTGTTAATGTGTTTTCAGTTGGGGCTATTAGGTTCTGATGTTTGTATAGAGTTCGGCTATAAACTAGAACAATTAAAAGAAGAAATTAAAGTGCTGTTTATGGTCGCACGAAAAGAAATGGAAGATAAAAATCCGTTTAAGGATTTTGAAGAAGAGTGAGGTTGAAGGGTCGAAGTGTCGAAGATTCGAAATGTCGAAAGGCAGAAAATCCGAAAGGCCGAAAAACCGAAATGTCGAAGCGATTTTGTTCTACATTGCATCTTTCGCAAACGTACCCTCATCCTTTAAATTTTTTGAATAAAAAGATGTGATTCTACTTCTAGAAAGCAAACATAATAATCCGTCGCAATTAATGAATGATTGCAACTCATTGACTAACTATTTTATTCAAAAAATTAAAGGATGAAAGATTATTTTTTTCAATACTATAAATTTAAAAATAAAAAAAAGTCAGTTGATACATCTTCTTTATATACTAAGTGCTACGGATTATACCTTGTACTTTTTATATATTCAATCGCACCCTTTTATTTTAAAATTTACAGTATTGATGGGAAATGCTTGCTAGGTATCTGTATTGAAATTTTAAAATACGGTAGTTCGAAATTTTAAAAAGCATTTTTTTTGTCTTTTTAAATAAAATATAATATGAATTTATTTATTATTATTTTATTTATCATATCGACTGATTAAGCTATAATTTTAAATTATTTATGAGTAAATAGCTTATATTTTATTCTCTTGATAAATACATTATTCTTGAAAATATTTTATTAGCTTCATTCGAATATACAAGAATTGGATAGTAGTATCATAGAATTTACATTGTGTTTTATAAATAATATATAAAACACAAATAAATGTAATTTTATGAAAAAATTTTTTTGCTAAAAAAGGCCTATAATTGCAATATTGCTTACTATTTTTTCTGTAAGTTTTTCAATTGCTCAGAGTTTTAAAAATACTAGATTGTATAATCAACAATTAATTTACGAAGATTCTAATTGGTGTATAATCAGTATTAGAAATTCTGACACATCCTATTTCAAAATTGATACGAATACTATTTCTTTAAGATTAAACAATTTAAGTAAGAAATTAGATTCAAATTTATTTGTTTACCACGAGAAGTTAACTGTAGTAGATTCCTTTTCAAATTATTATAAATATTCTATTGATTATAATGGTATCACTTTTAAAAAGTTACTTGATTCGTTGACCTTTAATAATCAGTGGCAAGATATTGTTTTATCAGATTTCGGCACATTAAATTCAAATGATCCCTATTTTAACAATCAAACATACCTTGGTTCAACGTATTTAAATGTAGAGGGAACACGACCTTTTTGGGGTTATGGGAACCCTAATGTAACTGTAGCAATAATAGATGGATTTTTTGATCTAAATCATCCAGATTTAGGTTCTGTTAATGGAGGATATAGCAATATTTGGGTAAATAATGGTGAAGATGCATGGACTCCACAGAATCCAACAGGAAATGGAATTGATGATGATAATAATGGATTAGTAGACGATTGGAAAGGGTATGATTTTTATTATAATGATAATGATGTAAGACCTTATTTATTAAATGCAAATTCGCAAACAATTCCATATAATTTTCATGGCTCAGTTGTGGCCGGTATAGTTGGTGCAAAAACGAATAATAATCTTGGTATAGCTGGCATAGCTGGTGGAAACAATAATGAAGGTGTAAAACTAATGTGTTTGAATGTAGCACAATATAAAACAAGTCCAACATTTAATGAACCCTTAATTGATAAAATTGCATTGGCAAAAGCGATACTATATGCATGCCAAAATGGGGCTAAAATAATATCATTAACAGTTGCATTTGCTCCTAAC
This sequence comes from Sphingobacteriales bacterium, assembly GCA_020058405.1. GTDB lineage: Bacteria > Bacteroidota > Bacteroidia > Sphingobacteriales > Sphingobacteriaceae > CAJBVG01. The sequence goes on along the minus strand of JAGVEE010000295.1, from coordinate 435 downwards.
ACATATGCACCAATGGTTGATGAAGCAATTGATATTGCAATAAACAAGTATGATTGTATGATTTTTTGCTCTGTAGGAAACGGTAGTTCTGGTTCAGGCTTTAATAATTATGTTCATTACCCTGCAAACATTAAAGAGGTTATTGCTATTGGAGCATATATTAGCAGTAAAATAAATACTTACGGCCGTGGTCCAGAACTAGATTTTGTTGCATATGATACACAAGTTGGCACTCCTGGACCATATTTGTTAAACCCAACAAATACATACGGAGTACATGGTGGTGGAACTTCATTAGCAACAGCACAAATGGTTGGTTTATCTGCACTTGTTTTGTCAAAATATGAATGTTTGCCACCCAAATTATTAAATGACTATTTAATTGCTTCTTGCCAAATAGGAGATTTTCCTTGCACACCAATAAATGGACGATGT
>JAGVEE010000311.1 GCA_020058405.1 Sphingobacteriales bacterium | reverse complement strand
TGCAATTTCAAACTCTACATCTTTATGTTCTTTTTCTATCGCTTTGTGTGCAGTAGATATTGCATCAATGGTTCCTTCTTTTAAGCCTTGCCTTAATGCTTTAATGTCCATTGCAGTTCTAAGTGGCGGACTCAATTTAAAATTAGAATCAAATCCTTCCAACACGGTTTCATCATAAGCCAAGTGGTGTACAGAAACATCTGCACTTACTTGTACTCCTTTTTTCTTTGCTGCTTTTATCAGTTCAACACTTTTTGCGGAACTAATACTTGTGAAGTGCACTTTAGCCTCTTGGTACTCTGCCAAAAATAAATCGCGTTGTATCATTAACTCTTCGGCTAAGCTAGGGTTGCCTTTCATACCTAAAATGGTACTCATTACGCCTTCGTTTATTTTTGCTTTGCCGGCTATGTTTTTATCTTCTGCAAAATTTATAACAAATGTATCTATGCCTTTTGCGTACAACATGGCTCTGCTCATTAAGCCAGCATCTTGTATAGAACGGTCGGCATCCGAAAATGCAATGGCTCCGGAGCATTTCATGTCATACATCTCCGTCATTTCCTTGCCTTCTCTGTTTACACTTAAGGCTCCAACACACAGCGCAGTAACCAAATGTTTTTCAGATTTATTAAGTAAATATTCTACGTCTGCTTTGTTTTGTATACTAGGGTTGGAATTCGGCATTAACAAAACATGTGTAAAACCACCTGCCATGGCAGCATTTAGGGTTGTTTGTATATCATCTCGGTGCTCAAAGCCTGGTTCTGTTAAGTTGCAATTCATATCCACAAATCCTGGAGATACGCTACAGCCCTTTAAATCGTATGCCTTTACACCTTCTGCTTTTATCGATTTTCCAATTTTCTGAATTTTACCATCTACAATTAATAAGTCGACAGTTTGTTGGTGCCAAGTTGATTGCTTGTCGATTACTTTTAGCGATTTGAGTAAGGCCTTCATTCTATGGATTTTATTTTTTCTGTTGTAAATATCTGTCTCCGAAACGAATTAGGAGGATTTCCAAGCCTATGAAAAACAGTGCCAAAATAACACATATTTTCCATAATCTACTCCCAAAATTCTCGTCGTTTATAAACTTACTGATAGAGGCATCACCAGGTTTCCAAATTTTTGCTTGTTCACCTATCTTTTCTTCAAGCTCGGCTTGGCTTGAGGCCAACATATCCGACTCTTTCCTATCTGCATTAAATGCAAATTTAGCACTCAACTTTCCATCAACATTGTACTCGTAAATACCCGGCTCTTTTACCTGATCGGCTACATACATTTTGTAACTGCCGTTTACATTTCTAATTTCCGGAAGTATAGCATAGTCCCCTTTTCGTAATTCTTTCTTCGCTTTTTCGGAAGTATTTGCGTTACGTAATGGTATAGCGTTATTTGTGCCAATGGTATGTGCAATTTGATCTGAACTGTGATGCATGGTACCTATGCGTAATAACATGGGTACTACCAATGCATGTTTTGGTAATTCGGAATAATTTGGTTTTAGAGGGAATGCAAATTGGTACAATACACCTTGGTACAACGAGTACCTGTTTAAAAGCGATTGAGAATTTGCCAATTGCATTAATACTTCGGGCGTGGCGCCTTGCTTATCAAAAGGCAAATAGGCTAGTACATTGGGTAAATCAAATCTTGTATTTTTTTGCCCTAAAAAAATATCTTTAAACAAATCGCTGTTTTGATTAATCTTCTCAATACGTTCGTTTATTTTTTGTACAGATGTATTTTTTGCTAATCCAAAACGTGTGTTAAAATCGTTTACTTTTAAATTGGTTTGAACTGATGGGAAGGATACAATTACTTTTGCAGCCTTCAATTGTTTTTCTAATTCTGATAATAAACCGGTGCTAAATTCATCTACTTCATCTAAAATTATCACATCACAAGTATTTAAATACGTATAATCTACTTGTAAATAATTAAACGTTTTGATATTGAAAAAAGATTCTGTTTTGTATACCGCTTCTGCATATTCCGCAGCTTCTGAACCTTTAATAATTGCTATGTTCCTACTGTTCTCTATGTTGTAGGCAAAATAATATTGATTATCAAAACTCAATGATTGATCTTTTAATCTGATGCTGCCAGATTGGTAACCTGTGCTTTTATTTTTAAATTTAAAAGTATCAATCGCAAACGATTCCGCATCAATAGATACATTGCCCACTCCAATTACTTGTTCGTTTAGTACAATTTCATAAGGAATGTCTGCCACCTCTGTACCCGAGTGGTTTTTAATTTTTATCAATAAATTTTCTTGCGAACCTGGGAAATGTAGGGGAGAATAAAACCATACAGAATCTACCGATATGTTTTCATTGCGTTTGCTTTCTAATACTATAAACTGCCAATTTATAAGTGTATCTAAACTATTAGCGTTGCTATTGTTTATAAACGATTGCTGGAAGTCTGAAATAATAAATGCAGTTGCATTGTTGTTTGCTTTTTCTTTTAGGAGGGATGATTGGCGAGCGCTAACTTCTTGGAGTGTGCGTACCTCCGGTCTAATTTTTAGCTCTGCCAAACTTTGCAAAAAGTTTTCGCGATTTAACCAGCGTTGTTGATTGCCCGAAAACTCATTACTGAGCAATTGGAACTCATCATTAAAACTATAAGTTAAGGCAATTTCTTTGGCTTTACGCTTGGCGTCATTGAGCAATGTACCCTCCGTAGTTTGGCGCTCCATGCTGTAAGAATTATCAACATAAACCGACACATATTTTTTTCCAACTAGTGCTTGTTTGTTGTTTTTGGGGATAAAAGGTTGAGCAAAGGCTAATACTAAAAAAAGGATGCTTAAAATTCGGGCCAATAAAACGAGTAAATGCTTTAGTTTATTGGTGTTTCGTTGTTGTTCTTCTATAGAATGGAGGAAGGAAACATTAGAAAAATAGATCTTTTTGTACTTTCTCAGCTGTATTAAATGGATAATAATGGGTATTGCAATAGCTGAAAGGGCGAACAGAAATCCGGGGTATACAAAACTCATTGTTTCAAAAATACGCAAGGGAAACGACATTTTAAGGCTTTTGTGATAAGTTTTTAAACAAATTTGGGGATTAACGATAAATTTTGCGAAATTTAAACCCACCCTAAGAAATTAACATCAACAAAAAATAAAGAAATGTATATAATCCCCGCAATAGATTTATTGGATAGAAAAGTGGTACGATTAACAGGCGGTAAATACGATTCTGTGGTCGAATATGATGTTCAGTTAGAAGACATCTTAACACAATTAAATTCTAATGGTACCGACTTTGTTCAAATAATCGACCTTAACGGTGCAAAAGGCGACTTTTCTCAACAAGAATATTTATTAGAAATATTAAAAAAATCTCCATTAAAAATACAATACGGTGGTGGTGTACGTAGTATCGAAAAAGTGAAAGAGCTTATTGATGCTGGTTTCCACAGAATTATTATTGGAACAAAGGCCATTACTGATGAAGGATTTTTGAAAGAATTGAGCGAAGAAATTTGCGGTAAAAATTCTTGTTCGGACCAAGTGGTTATAGCAGTTGACACGTTAAAAGGTGGACTGATGTACAGCGGTTGGGAAAAAACATCGGATATTAAACCTATTGATTTTATTGACAAATGCGTAAGTCTTGGTTACTTCCGTTTTTTATGTACCGATGTTGGCAACGATGGTAAAATGACGGGCTCGGACGTAGAACTTTACAAAAGTTTTAAGTCGCAATTTCCTTTCATTAAACTTATTGCACAAGGAGGTATTACTACACTTACAGATATTAAAGCATTGCAAGAAGCAGGTTTAGAATCGGTAGTATTGGGTAAAGCTATTTATGAAAATAAAATTAGCATCGAAGAGGTAAAGAATTGGAATTTACAAGCATTAGTTAGTTTTTAATGGTAAAGCTCGCATTACATGGAGTTCTAGAAGGGCACGAACACCCTATTTATGCTTTGTGTAGTTCATCGAAAGAACACATACTGTTTTCGGGTGGAGGAGAAGGTGCCGTGGTGGAGTGGAGTTTAAAAACCATGAAACCCATCAAAATAATGTTTAAAACACGTGCCAGTATTTACAGCATACATTGCCCAAATGCCTTGCCCCTATTGGTTTCTGGAGATAGAGAAGGAAAAATTAGCATTTTCAATTTTGTTGATCAACAATTGGTTTATCAAAAACAAGTTACCAATTCTGGCATCTTCGGGATGTTGAGTATTGGTAATTTATTATACTTTACTTCAGAAGATGGAAGCTTGCGAGCGCTTGATTTAACTAGCTTTGAGCTATGTTTAGAACAGGCTATTTCGGAACAAGCATTACGTTGCATTTCGTATAATGCCGATGATGAAATGATTTATGTTTCGGGCAAAGACAATAAAATTCATTATTATTCTATTACAGAAAAGCGAGTAGTGCGTTCTGAAGAAGAGCATACTTTGCCAGTATTTTCATTGGCATACGATGCCGTAAATAAACAACTATTATCTGGAGCACGTGATGCACAAATAAAAGCATGGCGCATTAGCGATACTATTAATTTAGCAGCACACATGTTCGCAGTAAATAACATACAGTTAATTCCTAGTCACAATTTATTTGCCAGTGCAAGCATGGATAAAAGCATTAAACTTTGGGATGCAACAAGCTTGAAATTAAAGGGCATTGCCGACCCTACTAAAAATGATGGCCACCATAAATCCGTAAACGCACTTTGCTTTACACCTTATGAGAATTTACTTGCTTCGGGAGGAGATGATAGGGTGATAAGGGTCTGGAGAATTGAGTTGTGAATTATGAATTATGAATTATGAATTAGTGCTAATAGGTTGGTGAATTGCTTAAATAGTTATAGGGTTATTAAGTTATTTAGTAATTAAGAAAAAAAATGCGATAATTCATAATTCATAATTCATAATTTAAAAAAGCCTCTTAATGATCCTCAATTTATGCGAGTACTTCTTCGTATCTATATTAAAAATCCCCTGGTGATCTAATCGATCTATGCGAACATGGCCAGAGGCGTGGATGATTGTTTGTTTATCGAGTACTATGCCAACGTGTATAATTCGTTCTTCATCGTTATCAAAAAAAGCAAGATCACCGGTTTGAGCTTCTTCAATAAAATTAATAAGGCTGCCTTGTTCTGCTTGTTGGTAGGCATCTCTGTGTAAGTGTATGCCGTGCATTTTAAACACATTTTGAGTAAAGCCAGAGCAATCGATGCCAAATACCGATCGACCGCCCCATAAATATGGAGTGTGCAACCAAGTTTTGGCTAATTTATCAATCGTATCTATTCCTTTAGAACCCATTTCGATGCTTCTGCCTATGTAGCGATATTTTAGGTTCGAATATTTTTGTATGATGTCTGTAGATTGTGTGCTGCCAATAGATAGAAGTGTGGAACTTTGTTCTATTTCTAATTCGGCAATTTTATCGGCTACTACGGCACAATGATTGGTAGAGAGTGCTTCGTTTTCTGTAATGCCAATTAACAGTTGTTTAGTATCAGCCCAGCCTTCGTACTCATCCCAAGTACATTTTATTTTCGTCCACTTATCTTGTTTTTCCAATACCCAAAAAGTTTCGCCATAAAGTAACTGAGAAATCATTTCAGATTTATCTGATGCTTCAGCTCTAATGGGTATTACCGATAGGGTACATATACCGTATTCTATGTTTATCATATTACAAATTAACGCGTTTGAGCATTAAAGCCAAACAGCAAACTCATTCTTAATCCATTGCTAGAGGGCACAACTGCAAAGTTAACTGGAAGATTTAAAGCCCCCATTTTATAAGTATGTCCTACTGCGAAAACAAATCCAGCACCGGTAAGAGATAAGTTGGGGCCAAATGCAAATTCCGCACCACTAGCTCCTCTAATACCTACCAATAAACTTGCGCTTGGTAAAAATTTACCTTGCTCTAAACCACCAATTAATCCTACAAACTCCACTAATCCTGCAACGCCATTTTCTAATACAAAATACTGATGTTCGAACTGCCAACCAAATTGCGTAAAAGTGGGTGTCATTCCTAAATCTTCTTTTAAAGCATCAGCTGTTTTACCTGGTAAAACGGTGGTAATACCTACACGCGGACCCGATAATTGTATTGGAGTTATTATTTTAGATTGAGCAGGGGATTCTTGAGCGACGGCTGATTGGGCAAATACAACTATTAGCATGAATAGTGCCAGTGTAGTCTTTTTCATAAAATCTTAAAATTATGGTTTAAATTAAAACTTATTAAAGTTCTTGCAAAACTATTCAATGAATATAAGCAATTTTCACCAAAAAAAATAGGGACAATTGCCCCTATCCTATATTATTCTTCTAAATGCAACCACTTTTTCTTTTCAAGTAGTTCATCTCGAGTTTCTCTTACGTTTTCATCGTCGATACAACAATCAACTGGGCATACTGCCGCACACTGAGGTTCATCATGGAAACCTACACATTCGGTACATTTATCTGGTACGATGTAATACACCTCGTCTGATATCGCTTGTTGAGCAGATTCAGCATCTACCGTGTTACCATCACCAAAATCTATAATTCCTTTTAAACCTGTACCTTCAGAAAATTTCCAAGCAGCACCGGCATCATATATTGCATTATTTGGGCATTCTGGTTCACAAGCCCCACAATTTATGCACTCATCTGTAATTATTATTGCCATTGTAATTTTTTAATCAATATTTTTACGTCTGCAAATATAACACTTAAACCATTTTTTGGTTTAAAAAATGTAAATATGATTAAAGAATACACCAAGGCCTTTGATTTATTGGGTAAACACCTACAAAACAAAGAAGAAATAAAAGGAATTTTAGAAAAAGCATACCACCACAACACTTGGTTTAACCTCGAAGAAAGTAGCACTGCCCTACATGCTTGGGCCGAGCTTTTAGAAAAAAATAAAAT
>JAGVEE010000349.1 GCA_020058405.1 Sphingobacteriales bacterium | reverse complement strand
CCCACCTGCGCAAGCTCAATTAAGAGTGGAGTTAGGCATTTATGAAAGTTCTGAAATAAATTACGCAACCTTAACAGACCCTGCTGGCTATTACGTGAGTTCAACATCTTGTTGCAGAAATATCGGGATTGTGAATGTTGAAGGCACTTCATCTATGTATGGTGTTACGTTCACAATGGATTTTCCTCGCATTGGCACAGGTACAACCACTCGTTACAATTCATCACCAGAATACAAAAAAGTGCCTCTAACATTTTTTTGTGTAGGTAAGCCTTATACATTAGATTGGAATGTGGTAGATCCAGATGGAGATTCACTTGTTTATTCACTAGCTGTTCCCTATGATGATGGGCCGAATAAGCCTTTCCCTTTAATACCTTATGCAGCTGGTTATAATTTTTATTATAATATTTTAGATGGTGTACCAGATTTATCAATCAATGCTAAAACAGGAATTATTAATTTTGTACCCACCAGAGCAGGTAAATATTTAGTCGCCTTTAAGGTTGAAGAATATCGAAAGATTGCAGGAGTGCCTACAAAAATTGGAGAAATACGAAGGGATTATCAATTAGAAACAGTTCTCTGCCCAGAAGCCCCACCCGTAACAGAAAATCAGAATAACCAAAAGAAAATAATTGTTGACACGGTTAATTACCCTAATGATTTCGAGATGACCTTTACATCTAGAGATTCGCCACTCGACTCATTATTTATGTATATGTTACCCAACATAGCACCCGGAGAAAACGTATTAGACCCGAGCACACTAAATGGCAAATGGGGTGAAGTTGGATTTTTAGTTGGGGGAGCAGATGCACAAAACTTAATAATTGAAGGGCAAGCTCAAGTGATTGGTCAATTTAAATGGACTCCTCGTTGTACACATGTTAGAACGAAACCCTATCAATTTACAGTGGTAGTAAGAGATAAAACCTGCCCATCACCTTTTTATGATTCAACATTTGTTACACTTTATGTAAATAAGAAAGCTAATGTGGTGCCCATATTTACCAATAAGTATTTGAGCAACCCCGATACCATTAAATCAACTACAGCTTCAAATAAAAAAGTTAAAAAGTATTTTGTAAAGGCAGGCGACACTTTCCAACTAACTGGCGATTCTCTTATTAAAACATATGATAAAGATTCGGCTCAGGTTGTAAATATTAGCATGGACGCCGATCCAAACAATGGTGCTGTAAATAGCAAATTTGTATTCAGTGCAAACCCCCAAGTTATTCATTCTACGGCAACTTTTAGTTGGAAAACAGAATGCGAAGACAACCGAGAGTTGCCTTACAAAGTAAGGTTTTATGCGTATGATAATGATTGTAAAAAATCCGATTCATTGTATTTTGATGTAGAAATTTACATCCGAGATCAACCTAATAAAAAAGTTGAACTAAGTGCTAAAACACCCAATATTGTTAGAATTCCGGAAGGTAAAACAGATAGTTTTTTTGTGTATTTATACGATACCTTAAATGTAAACATCAATAAATATAAAAACATAACCTTACAGCCCGATTTTTCTGACTTCGCAGCGGTAGCTGCAATTGGAGGAGCGAATGTTGCCTATACGCCACTTACTGGAACAGATAGTTTAAGAGTTAAATTTACTTGGACACCAACCTGTGCAAATGTAAGAACAGAACCTTATCGTTTGTTTTTAAGAACATTTGATGAAGGCTGCCCACAAATAAATTCATACGATACAATTTTTGTATATGCCGATGGACCATTTAACTCGGCACCAGAATTTAGAACCCCTAGTAATAATAGTATTAATGTAATTGATACAACTATCTATGGAGGTGAATTATTTAATTACTCTGTTTTTGCAGTAGATACTAATACACGATTTGATTCTGTGTATTTGAGCTTAGATTATACAACTGATATTACAAATCCTGCAGTAGTTTCTAACATTGCTTATTTATTGCCGAGCATGGGTAAAGATTCTGCGAGAGCAAGTTTAATATGGCAAAGTACTTGTGCAGATATTCGCACGGGTGCTTACACTGCAAGAGTAATTGCTAAAGACAACGAATGTGTGAACCCAGAAGTTAATCAGTTGATATTTAACATTACCGTTTTAGAACGCCCTAACAGTATCCCATATTTTAGCTTTGCAAATACATTGGAAACTATTGATACTATATACGCTGGACAAACTTATAACTTCCTGCTTTCTTCTGTAGATACAAGTGCTACAGAGTTAATAACTATTGATACGGTTTATACAAACATCCCATTTAATTTTCCAAAGCCAACAATAGCAAGGGCTGTAGGCTTAGGGGTTGATACAGTTAAAACAAGTATTAATTGGTTTGCCGATTGTAGTTTAATTAGAGACGAACCGTATATTTTAAACTTTGCCACATGGGATGAAGCATGTAGAAATCCGAAAGATTCATCGCGACATGTATTTAGATTATTTATAAAACGAAATCCATTGTTGCAACCAAGTTTTGTGGATGCAGAAAATAAAACCATAGAATTAGTGGCTGGTGAAAGTTTCACGCTCGAATTAAATTCTCAAAGTGATTTACAAAGTGATTCAGTCCAAATTTCTTCAACTGGAGATATGTATGCAGGCATACCAGGCAACCATGCTACATTTGAAAATACTTCTGTTGGCAACGCCGTATTTAAATGGGTAACCTCATGCGATCAAATACGCGACAGCGCTTATACAGTTTTCTTTACCACTTCTAATCCACCGTGTAAAACCGATGAGGAAGGCTTTAACATTCGTTTTAAAGTAATTCCGAATACAGATGTTATCAATCCGATTCCGAATGTATTTAGTCCGAATGAAGATGGTAAAAACGATGTGTACAAAATCATCGATCAGTACAAAGTATATTGCGATCCAGGATTTAAATTCACTATTTTTAACAGATACGGTAAAGTATTATTCGAATCTACTAACCCAGAGTTTGAGTGGAAAGCAGACGGACTTGGTTCGGGAACGTATTTCTATACCTTAGAATCTAGAGCTAGGTCGCAGAGTGGAACGATAGATATTATAAGATAGTCTCTAGTCTTTAGTAGTTAGTCTTTAGAAACGGTCTAACGACTAACTACTAGTGACTAACTACTTAATTTCAATCTCATCTACAAAAATAAACGCATCGCCGCCGGCTCCTTGGTGCCATTCTGGTAAAACGCCATAGTTTGTAGCTTTAATTTTTACATAGCGAGCTTTCACTTTTTGTAATTTTGTAGTAAAATCTTTTACTTGCACTGCATAATCTGTTGCAGGTATTTTGTTGTATAAAGTTGCATTCAACCTAAAAATATTCCCATCATTAGAGGTCCATATTTCTACTTGCCTAGGCATTAAAATCCATGAACGGGTATCTTGTAAAAAACCAACGGATACTTCTTTAATTTCAGTTTCAGTTTTTAAATCTACGTTGGCTTCAAAATCTTGCGATTGATATCCTTGCCATCCGCCCATCCGCCAATCTGTATTACCTCTTAATCCATCTATTATACCATTAGGTCCATCTGCTGAGTATTGTTTGTTATAAGTGCTTCTGAGTTGTATTTCCCAATCGTTTTTAATTTGATGGAATTTAGTGCTCGTAAAATTGCTAATTGTTCCGTTTTGTTTTGCAAAAGCATAAACAGTACAAGCACGATTTACGAAAAAAGGTCCTCTGTATTTTTGAGCAAATTTTACACTTGCAGAATCGATGCTATAATATAACTCAATGGTAGAATCGAGTGTTCTATCTGGCATCGATAAGTCGACATTGCTGAAATCTTTAAACACATGTTTCATCGAAGAAATTACAGGTGCTGTAAGTTTTATATTTTCAATTACTTTGTTGCCTTTTTCGTTTTCAGTTTTTATTTCATTTGCTTCAAACTTCAAACTCCAACCGTTTTCTATGGTAGCATGTGAGAGTTTTTTACTTGCAATATTTGGGTAAGAAGTTTTTCCTGAACTATTATCTTCAACGTAAAAATATTTAGTAGGCGAGAGGTGTATTTTAACTTGCTTAAATAATGGAACACCAAATTCATATTCTGCCTTACCCGGGCAAACCGGATAAAAACCCATAGCACTAAATACATACCAAGCACTCATTTGTCCGCAGTCGTCGTTACCACATAATCCATCTGGTGAGGGAGAGTAGAGGCTGTCTAAAATTTGTTTAATGTATTTTTGTTTATGCTGATGGTCTAATAAATAAGCGTAGTTATGACTGGGTTCATTGCCATGTGCATATTGCCCAACCAAACCGGTAATATCGCTTTGAGATCTGCCTGTAGTTCTGCTATCAGCTTCAAAAAGTTTCAACACATTTTTCGGTTTTTCTGTTGAGTGAGGGATGAAGAAAGAATACTGCCAAGCGTTGGCTTCTGTATAGTGATTGTTTACTTCTGTAGGATTAAAAGGTTTGAGCCAATCGCCATTTTTACGAGGGCGCATATAACCAGTGTTTACATCGTACACGTTGCGCCAAGCTTGTGTATAAGAGCCAAAATATTCTGCATCTTTTGTATGGCCTAATGCTTTAGCAATTTCAGCTACACACCACATATCATAACAATACTCAAGCGTTTTACTTACGCTTTCACTTGCATCGTCTATTTGTAAATAACCGCGTGCTCTAAACTTATCCAATGCAAACCTATCGCTCATGGCTTCTGCTTTTACAGCAGGGTAGAGCTCAGCTAATAATTTTTTATCAATTACATTTTTAACATAGGCATCGAGTATTACACTTACCGAATGGAAGCCAATCATACAATTCGTTTCGTTGTTCCAAAGTTCCCACATTGGTAAGCGTCCGCTTTGATTGTATTGTGCCAAAAAGCTCAACATAAAATCTTTACTACGTGGCTTATCAATAATGTTTAATAGAGGATGCAAAGCACGGTGGGTGTCCCAAAGAGAATATAAAGTGTAGTAATTGCTGAGGGTAAAGTGAATTTTACCATCGCGGCCACGGTATCTTTTATCTACATCACTCATTACATTTGGGTGTATCATGCAATGGTAAAGGGCTGTGTAAAATGTTATTTTTCTTACTTCATTGTCGTCAATAACTTCAATTTTTTTCAGTTCCTTTTCCCATAAGGCAATGGCTTGTTGATGTACCAAATTAAAATCCCAATGAGGAATTTCTGTTTGCATATTGAGTTCTGCATTTAATTCATCCACACTAGAGATGCCTGTTTTTACAAGTATTTGCTCTCCTTTTTTTACTCTATAATATAAAAACAAAACGTCATCAGTAGTAGAGCTTCCTGTTTTATAAGTTCTTTCGGCAATGGCATTTTTAGATATTTCGAAGGCATAATAAACCAATTGATCTTCTGCCCAAGCTTTAGATCTTCGGTAACCTCTGTATTTACTAGCGTTTACACGTTCTATTTTACTGTCCAATAACTGGTCGCGGTGCCCAAGGTTTAAACTGATGCAGGCAATTCCATCTTTCTGGAAAGTATATTTCTGCATACCAGCTCTTGTGGTAGCAGTTAATTCTACGTTTATATTTTCGAGTGCTACGGCATAAAAACCGGCACTTGCTTTTTCGTTTTTATGTTTAAAAGAAGCAACAAAATTCTGCGGCCTACGAGTATTATTTTTATCATAATCGCTCTCATCAGCATAACCAGGCATAAAGGCAATATCGCCGTAATCGCTACAACCTGTACCGCTTAAATGAGTATGCGAAAAACCATAAATCAAGCTATCCGAATAATGATACCCACTGCAGCCATCCCAAGAACCATCTATACGTGTATCCGGACTCAATTGCACCATACCAAATGGAGTGGTAGCGCCAGGGAAGGTATGTCCATGAGCATCTGTTCCTACAAATGGGTTTACGTATTTATGAAGGTTTTGAGCATAAGAACTGCTTTCTAAGCAAAAAAGTAAACTTAATGTTAGGATAAAAGGTTTCATACACTAAGATAGTTTTTTAATTATGAATTATGAATTATGAATTATGAATTGGTGGGTTGTCATTCACAATTTACAACTCACAATTAACAATTTATTCTTTTTCT
>JAGVEE010000278.1 GCA_020058405.1 Sphingobacteriales bacterium | reverse complement strand
TTGAAATATTTTTTTTGCTATTTATTTGGATAGTCATATCAACACAAATATACAATTTATTTTATAAAGATGATTATTTCAAACAAATTATTAATTAATAATATGTTTATTTAAATCAACATTAAACAATATAATAGCTATTAAAGATGGATATAACCAACAAAATTAAATAAAAATGTTATAATGGAGTCATTTTTAAGACTAAAACTTGGTTTGTCTTTCTCTTTTTTGTCTTTATCTCAAATGAATTGAGCTTGTAGTTAGCAGATGTTGCTTCAAATTTAATTTTCTTTTTGCGCCAATATGAATATGGAATAATGAGTTCAAAATCACCATTCGCATCCGACATTTTATACTGACCTGTATTCTCAATTCGTATAAGTGCGTAGGGAATATGAGCCTTCGTTTTAGAGTCGATTACCCTGCCACGTAAAATATGTGTATTGGGTTTTAATTGAGCGAAAGATTGTATGCTCAATAGTAGGATTACCAATAAAATACTAAGTTTTTTATACATAATACATATTACTTAATACTTAATACTTAATACTTAATACTTATATCACATTACTTAGCTCTAATTGCTTCTACAGGGTCTAAATTAGCAGCACTTTGAGCAGGTAAATATCCAGAAACTACTCCAATTATAACAGATACACTTAACCCTAGCATTGAATTTGAAAGAGAAAGCGCTAAATTATAATCAAACAAATTGGCAATTAAAGTAACAATCCATACTAAAAACAAGCCTATTGATCCTCCCATTAAACAGAGCACAATCGACTCCGATAAAAATTGCAGAAGAATGAAATATTTTTTTGCACCTAATGATTTTTGTATTCCAATAATGTTTGTTCTTTCTTTCACAGAAACAAACATGATGTTCGCTATGCCGAAGCCTCCAACTAAAATAGAAAAACCTCCAATAATCCAACCCGCAACGTTTACTACTCCAAACAACGATTCCATTTGAAGAGACAATATACTCGATTGGTTTAGTGCAAAATCGTCTTCTTCTCTTGGTGATAACCTACGGATAGAACGCATGTGGTTTTTTAACTCATCATTTAACTCTAAAAGAGTAACATCCTCTTGAGCCTTTACCATGATAAATGGCTGATACCTATCTGCACGTACATCCACAATGTTTCGGGCATAATTAATCGGAATTAACACTTGGTTATCCATGCTATTCCCTATTATATCCTCTCCTTCTTTCATACACACACCTATTACCTTCAACTTCCTACCAAGCACTTTTATTTCTTTGCCCACAGGGTCGGATTGTCCGAACAAACCTTCGGCAACATTATAACCTATTATGGCATAGTTTTTACCACTTCTAGATTCTGTACTTGTAAAATACCTGCCTTTTTCAAATTCAAGCACACGAACATTGGCGAACTCATGAGAAGTCGCAAGCACTTTTACATTTTCAACTAAGTTAGATCTGTATTTTACTGTTTTATTGGCAATGTCTACTTCAAAAGCCATTGCTTTTACTTTGTTAGGGTCTGCACGTTTACTCAAGCTTTCAAAATCGCGGTAACTAATGGTTGGTCTGTTAAAATACTTCCACCAGGCATAATCGCTTCCAAAAGCCCAAGGCCATTTTTGCACATATACCACATCATTGCCTAATTTCTGAACAGATGATTGTACATTATTTTCAATGTAATCAACAAAAGTAAAAACTGTAATGATGGTAAAAATGCCAATAGAAATTCCTAAGAGAGATAAAAAAGTTCTTAATTTATTTACTACCAGTGCATTGATTGCAAAAAGTACCGATTCGCGGAAAAGTTTTATAAACAACATACACAAATCTACTATATAATGCGAAAGAATCCTCTTTGCATAAGCAATTTTACAAAAACTAAAAATATATTCTTAACTTCGCCGACTTAATTTAACATAGAATTTCGATATAAATAGATATGAAACTATCACAATTTAACTTTAACCTTCCAGAATCTTTAGTAGCTTCTACCCCTGCAAAACAGAGAGATGAATCGCGTTTAATGGTATTAGATCGTAAAACAGGAACTATTGAGCATAAAGTTTTTAAAGATTTATTGAATTATTTTGATGATGGTGATGTAATGATCTTAAACAACACTAAGGTTTTTCCTGCTCGTATGTACGGGAACAAGGAAAAAACTGGTGCTCAAATAGAAGTTTTTTTATTAAGAGAATTAAACCACGAAATGCGTTTATGGGATGTATTGGTAGATCCAGCTCGTAAAATTCGTGTAGGCAATAAATTATATTTTGGTGATGATGATTTATTAATTGCCGAAGTTGTTGACAATACTACATCTAGAGGAAGAACGATTCGTTTCTTATTTGATGGAACCGACGAAGAGTTCCGTAAAGCAATTGAAATATTAGGAGAAACTCCACTTCCTAAATACATCAAAAGAAAAGCTACAGCAGAAGACAAAGAACGTTACCAAACTATTTTCGCAAAAGAAGAAGGTGCAGTAGCTGCTCCAACTGCAGGTTTACACTTCAGTAGAGAATTATACAAAAGATTAGAATTAAAAGGAATTGAATTTGCAGAGATTACCCTACACGTTGGTTTAGGAACTTTCCGTTCTGTTGAAGTAGAAGACTTAACAAAACACAAAATGGATTCGGAACAATTCATTATTCCGGAAAAGGCTGCTGTTATGGTTAACAAAGCAAACGAAAATAAAAAACGTGTTTGCGCAGTGGGTACTACTAGTATGCGTTCTATCGAATCCTCTGTTTCTGCAAACAGATTATTAAAACCAGCAAACGACTGGACCAGTAAGTTCATCTTCCCTCCTTACGATTTTAGCATTGCAAATTGTATGGTTACCAATTTCCACACACCAGAATCTACTTTGTTAATGATGGTAGCAGCATTTGGCGGATACGAATTTGTGATGGAAGCGTACAAACAAGCTGTTAAAGAAAAATATCGTTTCTACAGTTATGGAGATGCGATGTTGATTATTTAAATTTTCAAAAAATATTGATGAATAAATATGCCATTATAGTTGCAGGTGGTAACGGTTCGCGAATGCAAAGCGAATTACCTAAGCAATTTTTAACAATTAATGGCAAGCCTATACTCATGTACACACTTGAGAAATTTGTCTTGGATAACA
>JAGVEE010000313.1 GCA_020058405.1 Sphingobacteriales bacterium | reverse complement strand
TAAAAAACATGTAGATACATTATTAGTAATTTCTAATGATAAATTACGTGAGATGTATGGTAATCTTACCTTATCAAATGCATTTGCAGAGGCAGATAATATTTTAACTACAGCAGCAAAAGGAATTGCGGAAATTATAACAGTACCTGGTTATATAAACGTTGACTTTGAAGATGTGAAAACAGTGATGCAAAGCAGTGGAGTAGCGATAATGGGTTCAGCATCTGCAGAAGGCGAAGGACGAGCATTTAAAGCAGTGCAAAGTGCTTTAGCTTCTCCATTATTGAATGATAATGATATTGAAGGAGCACGTTATATTTTATTGAATATTACTTCTGGTGAGAAAGAAGTATTGATGGATGAAGTTTCGGAAATTACAGATTACATACAAAACCAAGCGGGTTTAACTGCTGATATTATTTGGGGTAATTGTTACGATGAAACTTTAGGTGATAAAATAAGTGTAACCCTTATAGCTACAGGATTCCAAACAAAGGAAGAGCGTTTCTCTAAAGCGGTTCCGGGTTCAGAGAAAAAGGTAATACCATTATCAATAGAGAACAAATCAACTATAGAAAATAACATTCCTAATTTAAACATTACGATTGAAGACGATGAAGTAGTACCAGCTGTAAATACATTAGAGCAGATGCTTACGTTAAAATCTGAATTGAGAGAAGAGGAAGTAAGTTATGAAATACATAACGAAATTGTAGAGGAACAAACATCTGAAGAAGTGATGGAAGAATCGGCTGCTATTAAAAAAGCACCGGCCATGATTTTGAAGAAACATATTGTAGAAGAATCTGAGCTTAGCACATTTATTAAAGAAGATGTGAAAAAAGAAGCACCTGCTTCAACAAAACAAGTGAATTTATTCGACTTTATACCAGCACCAGAGGCGAAATTTGAGGAGCCAAAAGAGCAAGAGCCATTTAGATTGTTAGACAAAGAAGATGTAGAGTTTAAGGTCATCAATAAATCGCCACAAGAGAGCATAGAGAATGAGGAATTGGATGAGCAGATGAAGAGAAACAAAGAGCGCATTAATAGACTAAAAGAATTGAGCATGCGTTTAAGAACTCCAAACGGAGTGAATGATTTAGAGCAGGAGCCAGCGTATTTGCGTAAAAAGCAAGCGATGGATTCTACACCACATTCATCAGAATCGCAAGTATCACGTTATACAGTAAACGAAGAAAACGGTGCACCACAAATTCGCCCGAACAATCCGTTTTTGCATGACAATGTAGACTAGTTTATTTACAATATTCAAAATAGCCGTAAGCGTTATTCGGGAAACCGGGTGGCGCTTTTTTTTGTAAGCAGAGGAGAACTATTTGATTTTTTTGAATGTTCAAAAAAAATATTATTTTAGAATTAAAATCTAAACCTATGAAATTAAAACTACTCTCTTTAGTGTTGTTATGTGCACTAAAATCATTCGCGCAAGCTCCTAGTGGGGGGTTGGTAGCCTATTATCCATTTAATGGTATGGCAAAAGATTCGGTTACCAATGCAATGGCAACAGTTTCTTTAGCTACATTAACGGCCGATCGATTTGGAAATGCAAATGCTGCGTACAACTTTAATGGCAATGCTAAAATTACCATGCCAAGTACCAATTTGCTGTTAAATACCTATACTCATTCACTTTGGGTTAAAATTACCACTCTGCCAAATAGTAACGATCAATACATGATTTTATCTATTGGATCGGTAGGAACAGGGAATGATGGCGACCAGCATTTAAATGCAATCAGAAATCAGTATCCACTTAATGGATATGCCTTTGGCTGTAATAATATTGGTGGCGGTGCGTATGTAATTGAGCAAAACAGAAATTTAGTGGCTAATACTTGGGCTCATTTAGTAGTTACACGTACTCCAACTGAAGCCAGGTTTTATGTGAATGGTGTATTAATGAATAGAGATGATGCAGAAGTAGGGTCTAATGCAAATTATGGTGGTTCTCCAACTGCGGTAATTGGTGCAAGAACTAATATGACCTATCCTTTTAGAGGAGTTATTGATGATGTAAGAATTTATAATCGTGCCTTATCTCAAGCAGAAATTTTGAGTTTATATTATGAATCTAAATGTACTTCACCTTTATCTATTAGCTTGAGCAAATCTCCCGCAGTAGTAGAATACGGTGATGAGACTTATTTGAAAGCAACAATTGTTGAAGGTTTAGCTTCTCACATTGCATGGGAAGTAAACAAAGGAACTGGATTTTTGCCTATTGTGAATGATAATTTTTATAGCAATGTAAATACAGATTCTTTGAGAATTGTAAGTACCAAAGCCATGAATAATTATAGCTATCGTTGTGTGGCTTTTAACGGACTTTGCGCTAAAACTAGCGCTCCTATTAGTATAACGGTAGACTCTGCTCACGTAATTACCTATGATACCGTTAGTGTTATCAAATACGATACATTATTAGTTTATGATACCTTAAAGGTTACAATAACTGATACTACTTATTTTGCAGTTGCAGATACTTTAATAATTAATACCGCATTTGTTTCTGCTGGTAATGTTATTAGAAATACCCTTAAAGTATACCCGAACCCAGTAAAAGATGTTGTATTTATAAATACAGGAGATTTTGCACTAATGGCAAATTCTAGAATTGAAATCGTAAGTATAAATGGTCAATCCATTTTTAACGGCGCCATCAACAGCCCATTAATAAGTATTAATACTACAGGTTTTTATCCTGGCTACGGAACATATCTTATTAATATTTACGATCCGAATAATGTGCTGATTGATTCTAAGAAATTAATATTAGCGCCTTAGTCGAATTGTCGAACTAGCGAATTTACGAACCTAGCAAATTAGCAATAGTACGTAAATTCGCTAGTTCGACAATTCGATTTAGCTCAACTCCAACCAGCGTAATTCTTTCTCATCTAAATTAGCTTGTACCTCTTCTAATTCTTTAGAAAGTGCAATAATTTCATCAACGTTTGTGATGCTTAGTAGTAAAGAGTTTATTTCCGCTTTTCTATTTTCTAATTTCTTAATACTTTCTTCCAAATCATCTAATTCTTTCTGCTCTTTAAAGCTTCGTTTTTTTATAACTGGAGTATTTTGTGCAGCTTGTTTAGCCTGATTTTTTTCTGCTTTTAATTTCGCTTTTTCTAATTCTTCTTCCTCTTCTTTTTCTACTCGGTAATCGGTGTAATTACCATTATAGGTACGAACATATCCATTGCCTTCGAAAATAAATAAATGGTCGGTTAGTTTGTCTACCAAATACCTGTCGTGAGATACTAATACTAAACAACCTGGAAATGCCATCAAGAAATCTTCCAAAATATTTAATGTATCAATATCTAAATCGTTGGTAGGCTCATCTAAAATTAAAAAATTAGGATTAAGCATTAACACTCGCATGAGCTGTAATCGCTTGCGTTCGCCACCACTTAATTTAGATACTTTATCGTTTTGTTTTTGTGGGGGGAATAGAAATTTAGTAAGTAATTGCGATGCACTTAGTTGTTTTCCATCGCCCATTATGATATGATCGGCTACTTCTCTTACAATATCAATTACTTTTTTGTTTTCATCAAAGGCCAAACCATCTTGTCTGTAATACCCGTAAACAGTACTCTCTCCAACTACCACCTTCCCAGTATCTGGTTTAACTTGCTCAGTTATTAATTGTAAAAAAGTTGATTTTCCAGAACCGTTTTTTCCTGCAACACCTACTCTGTCTTTTTTCTTAAATACATAAGAGAAATCATCGATGATATTTTTTTCATCGTATGATTTACTTACATGGTGCAATTCTAAAATTTTATTTCCTTGGTTGCTCATTTTTATACTGAGCTCCACTTCTTGGTTAGGACGTAATTCTTTCGTTTTATCATCTAGTACACCGAACGCATCTATACGTGCTTTAGATTTTGTGGTACGTGCTTTTGGTTGCCTACGCATCCACTCTAATTCCTTTCTCCACAAATTTTTATTCTTCTCAAACGAAGCCTTATCCATTTCCTCACGCTCCGATTTTTTCTCTAAATAATAAGAGTAATTTCCTTTGTATTGAAAAACACTTCCTCTATCAATTTCCATAATTTCATTACACACATTATCTAAAAAATATCGGTCGTGTGTAACCATAATTAAAGTTTTGTTCCCTTTATTTAGGTACTCTTCCAGCCATTCTATAGTATCAATATCTAAATGGTTGGTAGGCTCATCTAATATGTATAAATCTGGATCTTCAATTAATAATTTTGCTAAAGCAATACGTTTTTTTTGCCCGCCAGATAATGTGTTAATAGCTTGCTTTAAATGATGAACACCTAAGGTTCCTAAAATCTGTTTTATTTTATGTTCGTATTCCCAAGCATCGGCAGCACTAAGTTCATCGGTAAGTAAATTAATCTCATCGTCTTTGCCTTCTGGGTTTTCGAGCAACTCTTCGTATCGTTTAATTAAACTCAATGCAGGATGATCGTCTGAAAAAAGATAATCACTTATGCTGCAAGTTAAGG
>JAGVEE010000351.1 GCA_020058405.1 Sphingobacteriales bacterium | reverse complement strand
TTTAGAAACAGGTAAAGTTACGAAATGGACTGCATCTGGAGTATTAATTGGGGTTGTATCTTCTGGAATCAGTAGCTCACCTTCAGGAATGTTCATTGATACTAATTTGAATATATTTACTACAGGATATTATGATAATTCAGTTTATAAATCTACTGCATTAAATCCAACTGCTGTTAAATTTATAGATAATCCAGGTTTAAATTTCATTCATTTTCCAGAAGGAATTGTTTCTGATTCCACGGGTAATTTATATATTTCAAATAGAAATGGGAATATTGTTAAGTGGAATTCTGCTAACCAACAAATTGTGACTATAATAAGTGCTAATGGAGTTAGAGATCTCGCTATAAATTCAAAAGGTAATTTAATAATTCCAAAAGGAGGAACTTCTAGACAAGATTATTCCTTTTCAGTTGCTGAATATACTCTTACGGGAACTTTTGTTAAAAATATTATTGAATCAGAACCAAATGCTTCAGAATTTATAGGTATTTCCGGAGTCGCTTTAGATAAGTTTGATAATTTATATGTTTCACAAAGTATTAATCCAATTAAATACGGAAGTGATTTTGTTAACTTAAGTAAAAATAGGATAATGTATTACCCTTTAGCACCTCAAATTAAAATACCTGCAGGTCAAATTTCAGCACAGATTAAATTACAGGGAATTGAAGATGATCTAGAAAATGAAGGTGATGAAAAAATTATCTTGAAAACAAATATTGTTCCATTTACATCTTTAAATACTCCTTTAGATATTGAAATAATAATAAAAGATAATACAAGAAAATTAACATTAATAGATTCACCATTTATTGGTCTAGAAGATGGTGCAGTATCTTGGGGAGATTACGATAGAGATGGTGATCAGGATGTTGCTGTTATGGGGCAAGGTATATCCGGAGCTGTTACTAAAGTTTATGAAAATAAAAATGGAGTGTTTGTAGATACCAATCAAAACTTTACTCGAGTGTATGCGGGTGATATTGCGTGGGTCGATATTAATAAAGACGGTTGGTTGGATTTAGCGGTTTCAGGGTCTAATGGTATTGCTCCATTAACCAAAATTTATATCAATGATAAGGGAACTAGTTTTTCCAGTACCATTGATTTTGGACTTCCCCAACTTTTTTCAAGTAAAATGGCCTGGGGCGATTTAGACAATGATGGCGATATTGATTTAGCAATAACAGGTGTAGATGCTTCTGATAAATTTCAATTTAATATTTTTTACAGAGATAATACTCAAAATAAATTTACTGCCGAACCTAAAACTCTATCTACTCCTCAGTCAGGACCAATTGCTGTAAACAATTATAAAGGTGTTATTGATGGGGATATTAAAATTGTGGATCTAGATTTGGATGGTGATAATGATATTGTGTATAATGGTTCTAATTCCGAGGGAAATGCTTACAGCAATATACTATACAATACATATATAAAAAACAGTAGTAACAATAACAATATAAATCCAATTTATAGTAATACTTCACTAACTTTAAAAGAATCTGTTATCGAAGTTGCTCGAATTGGTGAAAATAATAAGATGAGTATATTGTCTAGTGGAATAAATCAGAGTGGTAATATAGAGTTGTATAGTAATGAACCATTAATTAATCCTATTGGAGCTGCAAGTGTTGATCTATTTCCAAAATTGAAAAACGGTGATATATCTGTGGTTGATTTTAATAATGATGGATTGAATGATATTTTATTCATAGGGGAAGATGTAACAGGTACACCTCAAACAAAGTTATATATTCAAAATAGTATTGGTAACTTTAAACTATCCACAATTAACTTGTTAGGACTACGAAACTCCACAGTAAATTGGGTCGATTATGATAATGATGGGGATTTGGATTTGTTTTTAACTGGTATTGCTTCAATTGGCGGAGCAAAAACACTTTTATATAAATCTGAAATATTAAACAAACGTAATGCTGCTCCAGCTATTCCATCTGGATTGGTTGCTGAAGATTTAGGAAATGGTAAAATTAAATTTCAGTGGACTCCTCCTTCAGATGATTATAGTGCAAGTTTAGGATATGTGGTTCGTCTTGGAAAAACTCCAGGTGGAACTGAATTATCTAACACAGAAAGTAATTTAATAACAGGTGATCGATTGATTACCAAACAAGCGCCTATTTATACTAATTTTTATGAAATGCAATTGGATCCTGGAAAATATTACTGGTCAGTTCAAGCGGTAGATTCAGGATTAAAAGGAGGTGCTTTTGCAGCTGAAAGTACATTTACGCTTACCTACGATTGGAAAATTTTAAATCAAGGGGGAATCATTGATAGAAGTGTAACTGGTAATGAAGCGCCTTTTGTGAAGTTAGCGGATTTGGATAATGATAACGATTTGGATTTAGTTTATGGAAATTCGTCAGGATCAGGTTCTCAAATACTACAGTTTGACGGTAAACGATTAATTGCACAAGAAAATACAACTGTTACAAATATTGGCAATTTTACAAAAATATCCAGTTCTGATGTTGGTGATATTGATGGTGATAAAAAGGCTGATATTTTGGTTAATTATTTAGAGAATAATACAACTAATAAACTTGTAGTTTTAACCTCATCAAATACAGTATTGCAAGTTGGAGATGGTTTGTTTAAATCCAAATCAAGAATGGTCGATATAAACAATGATGGTAAATTAGATATTGTTATTATTGGACTTTCATCAAGTTTAAATTCAGGTGTTCCAAAACTTTGGATTTACGAATACG
>JAGVEE010000142.1 GCA_020058405.1 Sphingobacteriales bacterium | reverse complement strand
TACAAAAAACAGATTTTTTATTCTAGGCTTATTATATTAAAAATAATAAATAATTAAATTAATTGCTTATTTCTCCTCTTAAATTTTCAGCAAGTTTTTGTTTAATGATTACTTTATCAGAATAGTTACCAAAGAGGAACATTAATTTAGTTATTGCAGCTTCAAAAGTAATATCCATTCCAGAAATTACACCAATTTCAGATAAGTGCTTACTTGTTTCATATCTGCCCAACTGAACGGTTCCACCACCACATTGTGTAATGTCGTAAATTAACAAACCATTAGAAGTTGCTTTTTTCAGTAATTCAATAAACCATTGTTCGGTATTCGTATTTCCTACCCCAAAACCTTCAATTAAAATTGCGTCAATTTTTGGAGTGCTAAGTATTGCTTCCATATATTTTTCAGAAATACCTGGAAATAATTTCAAACTTGCTATTATTCCTTCAAATTTTGTATGGGCAATTAAGGCTTCTTTTGAAATCGTTCGAATGTAATCTGTGTTAAATTTTATATCCACCCCTGCTTCTGCAAGTATTGGGTAATTGGGGGTTTTAAACGCATCAAATTTATCAGCATGCATTTTTGTTGATCTGCAGCCTCTAAATAAATGGTAATCAAAATAAATACAAACTTCCGGAACGGTAGCTGTTCCATCGTTATTTTTAGACGCAGCAATTTCTAAAGCAGTAATTAAATTTTCTTTTGCATCAGTTCTAATCTCTCCTATTGGTAATTGTGAACCCGTTAATACAATCGGTTTACTAAGATTTTCAAACATATATGCAAGTGCAGAAGCTGTGTAAGCCATGGTATCTGAGCCGTGTAAAATTACAAAACCATCGTAATCAGAATAAGAAGTTGTAATTAATTCTGCTATTTTTTTCCAATCCTTCGGACTCATGTTTGATGAGTCTATTAAGGGATTAAAAGAGATAACATCTAAATGATAATCCAAACGATTTAATTCCGGCACATTTTTTTTAATGTTATCAAAATCAAACGGTACCAATTGCCCAATTTCATCATGCACCATCCCAATGGTTCCACCAGTATATATTATTTGAATCTTTACCATTTATAAATATAATTATTTACACTCCAAAAATAGCAATTGCATTTTGACTGGTGATCTTGGCCACTTCATCCAATGAGCAGTTTTTTACGTCAGATAGTTTTTCGGCAACATGTAATAAGTATGAGCTTTCATTCGGTTTACCTCGGTGAGGTACTGGACTTAAATAGGGCGAATCTGTTTCGAGTACAATGTGTTTTAAATCGATGTTCTTTATCGCTTCTGCTAATCCTGAATTTTTATAGGTTAATACTCCCCCTATTCCTAAATAAAATCCAAGTTCAATAATTTTATTTGCTTGTGTTTCTGTTCCGCTAAAGCAATGAAAAATCCCTTTCAGTAATTCATCTTTCTCTGCTACTAAAATTTCATAAATTTCATCGAAGGCATCTCTACAATGTATTACAATTGGGAGTTTGCGAGCTTTTGCCCAATTTATTTGAGTTCTAAATGCTTGTTTTTGTTCTTCAATAAAAATTTTATCCCAATACAAATCCATTCCAATTTCTCCAATGGCAATTACTCTTTTTTCATCAATATAATTCTGAATAAAAGTAAGCTCTTCTTCAAATTTTTCGTTCACAGAACATGGGTGTAAACCCATCATTGGAAAACAAGTTGTTGGATATAAATCGCAAAGAGAAAACACATCAGGTACCGATTGAGAATCGATGTTTGGGAGGTAAAATTTTTGAACTCTGTTGTGTTGAGCTCGGTGCATCATAGCCCCGATTTGCTCGCGCATTTCGGGGATGTATAGATGTGTATGTGTATCTGCTAAAAACATTATTGCACACTAACTAACTCTACTTCGAAAGTTAATGGTGCAAATGGAGGGATTACTCCTCCTGCGCCTCTAGCGCCATAAGCAATGTTAGAAGGGATTATCAACAAAGCTTTTCCACCTTCTTTTAATAATGCAATTCCTTCGTCCCAACCTTTTATAACCATTCCTTTTCCTAATTGAAATTCAATAGGATCGTTACGGTCTAATGATGAATCGAATTTTGTACCGTCTAATAATTTACCTGTATAATGTACACGTACCGTTTTACCAGCTTCTGCTTTCGCTCCTGTACCTTCTGCATACATTACGTATTTTAATCCTGATGGTGTAGTTACAGGAGTTAATTTATTATCGGCAATGTATTTATCAATTAAAATAGTTTCTTCCATACTTTTTTCTTTTTCAACTTTAATTTCTTCTGCTCTCAATGTTTCATCGTTTGTAATTCTGATTGCTTTTACTGTGAATTTTAAATCCGTTCCTGGCTTAATAAATTCTGGCAATGGCATGTTAAATGTTTTGGTAAACATAGAGTCTGCACTAAATAAAAACATCGCACTATCACCAGCAGTTAATACCGTTAATGCATCCATTAAGTCACCTTTAAAACTTGGCTTCGCAACCTTTAATTGTATTGGGCCACCCATTTTCCAGCTATCAAACAATACAGAATCTTTATCAGTAGCATATCTAATTTGTAAAAAAACAATGTCGTCTAATTTAATTTTATCGCCTTTGTTTGCTTTTACAATCGAATAACGTACGCCTTTGTCCGTTTTCTTGTAAGTTATTTTTTGTGCAAATACTACAGTGCTTAGGCAAAGTAATACTGCGAGTCCAATTAATTTTCTCATTATTTAGCTTTTTTAATATTCACAAATTCAACATCAAATACTAAGGTAGAAAAAGCTGGTATCGCACCATTTCCTACTGCACTTGGGCCATAACCTAAAGCTGATGGAATAATTACCGTAGCTTTAGTTCCTTTGGTAAGGGTTGTAAATGC
Organism: Sphingobacteriales bacterium; assembly: GCA_020058405.1. Lineage (GTDB taxonomy): Bacteria > Bacteroidota > Bacteroidia > Sphingobacteriales > Sphingobacteriaceae > CAJBVG01. Next base: position 2,525 of record JAGVEE010000142.1, on the reverse strand, counting down.
TTCGTCCCATCCTTTAATTACCATACCCTGACCTACTGGGAATTCAATTGGCTTACCATTGTCAAGCGAGGAATCAAATTTGTTACCGTTTAATAATTTGCCTGTGTAATGAACCACAACCGTATCACCAGCAACTGCTTTATCAGCACCACCTTGTTTTGTAATTACATATTGTAAACCGCTCGCAGTTTTTGTAGTGGTAAGTTTATTATCTGCAATGTATTTAGCAATGTTTACAGATTCTAAAGCTGATTGCTTTTCTGCTTCGGCTTTCATTTCTGTTTCTAATTGTTCTTTGCTTTGTACTTTATCAACCTTTACTATAAACGTTAAATAACTTCCTGCTCTAATAAATTCTGGACGAGGAAAGTTGAATGTTTTTTCGAATAATGAATCTGCATTTAATAAAAATGTTGCAGAATCTTTTTCGCTTAATAATGACAACCCGCTCATTAAGTCGCCTCTAAATGTTGGCTCTGTAACCATTAATTTAACAGGTTGCCCCATTTTGTATGTATCAAATAATACAGAGTCAGAATCTGTGCGATATACCATTTGTAAAGTTACAACGTCACCTACTTTAATTTTTTCACCCGAATTTTCGGTATGAATTTGATATTGCAATCCATCATCAGATGTTTTAAATCCATCCGAACATGCTTGAAATAATGTTACTGCAACAGCAGCCGCGATTAATAATCTTCTTGTCATTTTTATTTTGTGTTATATGTTACAATGTTAATAAATATTGATATTCTGGCAATACTTCTAAAAACTTATTTATAGTGCTTTCTAAAGATTCTTTAGAAGCTCCACCTGCAGCATTTCTATGCCCTCCCCCTTCAAAATATTTTTTCGCAATTTCATTTGCTGGGAATTCACCTTTTGATCTGAATGATAATTTACGCAACTCCCCTCTATCAATTACCAATACCGCTAGTTTTATTCCGTGTATTGATAACGCATAATTCACAATCCCTTCTGTATCTCCGGTAACAATATGGTATTGTTTCAGCAAATCTTGTTCAATGGAAATATATGCAGTATTAAACTCTGGCAAAACAGTCATTCTCTCTCCTAACACTCGCCCTAAAAACTTCAACCTGTTTTCAGAATTCGTATCGTATATTAATTCATGTATGTGCGAATTGTTTGCACCCGCATCAATTAAATCTGCAATTATGCGATGCACCTTTGAAGTTGTACTCGGAAAACGGAAGGAACCTGAGTCGGTCATTATTCCTGTATACAAACAAGTAGCAACATCAACATTTATATGATCTGTTAGTTCTAATTCAACTATTAAACGATACACCATTTCTGCAGCTGCACAAGCGGTGGTATCCCAATACCTAAAATCCTCAAATCCTTCGGGTTCTAAATGATGGTCGATCATTGCTTTTTTAGCACTAGAATTACGCACTAACTCGCCTAATTCATTTATCCTGCTAAGTGTATTAAAATCTAAACAAAAAATCCAATCGGCTTCGGCCACTAAGTCTGCAGATTTTACTGCATCTTTTGTAAAGTCGATTACCTCGGGGTGCCCAGGCATCCAATGTAAAAAATAAGGATAGTCTGTTGGGGTAACAACATGTACTTCATGGCCCAATGAACATAAAAAATGATAAAGCCCCAAAGATGAGCCCATAGCATCTCCATCCGGTTTATGATGTGTGGTAATTACAATCTTTTTGCTTTCTGCTAATTCCTCGCGGAGTTCTATTAAATTCATCATTTTTATAAGAGGAACAAAACTATCATTTTTTTAACAAATTATTTAATTAACCTTTCGTTAATTAGCTTATTACGTAATTGTTCTTATTTTTGCGACGATTTAAAGAAATAAAATGCAAACGAACAGAACATTTACAATGATTAAGCCAGATGCTGTGGCAAACGGACACATCGGGGCTATTATCGATCAAATTACGAAAGCTGGATTCAAAATTGTAGCAATGAAGTACACTTCATTAAGCTCAGAAATGGCTGGCCAATTTTATGATATCCACCGCGAACGTCCTTTTTTCAAAGATTTAGTAAGCTTTATGAGCTCAGGACCAATAGTAGCAGCTATTTTGGAAAAAGACAATGCAATTGAAGATTTCCGTAAATTAATCGGAGCTACAGATCCTCAAAAAGCAGAAGTTGGAACCATCCGTCAGAAATTTGCAAAATCTATTGATGCAAACGCCGTACATGGTTCAGATTCTGATGAAAATGCACAAATCGAAGGAAACTTTTTCTTCAGTGCGTTTGAAAGAGCGTAGTTAGTGTGCTAGTGGTTAGTGTGCTAGTGTGCTAATGGAGCAACACTGTACCTTAATTAGCATATTATCACATTAGCTAATTAGCACATTAGTAATAATCTCTTTGCCGGCTTCTTCGTTTACTCGCTTTATAATGAGGCCTTTCATCATTTGTAATTCTTGGGCAATTATAGAGGAGTTTACGGTTAAGTACAAGGTTTTATGTTTTACGAACATTTTTTCGGTTCGCTGAGCAATCATTTTACCCACAATTTC
>JAGVEE010000235.1 GCA_020058405.1 Sphingobacteriales bacterium | reverse complement strand
ACCTCGCCGACAAATAGACATTATTAAAGGGTATCGATTTAGTGCAAACTACGGCGCAGGGTATTGGGTATTTATAAACCCTCCGGGAATTAATAAAGTTTTAGTTGATTATTATAATGAGTTAAAAACAGGCAACACTTATTCTTTTACTTTTAACTATTACGGATCAAGTAATTTTGGAGTAGGGTTTCAGTACATGAATTTTATGTCGGCTAATTCTTTAAATAACGTACTAGTAACCTACACTAATGGCAGTACACAAATTGGAACTTTAAAAGATGCAGTAGAAATGAATTATGCAGGTATTTCTTTCGGATACAGGATTCCTTTAAAAAATAATAAATGGAGAATGGCAGCAGATATTGGTTTTGGTTATAGTGGATACGAAAACAATGCGGAACTAATTACGAAATACATTATTACTTCGAACACAATGGGTGCAAACACCCAAATTGGGTTTGACTACAGTATTAACAAGAACTTAGCATTTGGCTTAACTGGCACTTTAATTAGGGCCTCTACAAAAAGCTATACAGTTTTTGATGGAACAAGCACTAAAACGGTAACTTTGCCAGACGATGAGCGCGAAAGCTATGTTAGAGCGGACATAAGTATAGGCCTGCGCTTGCTAATTGAATAAAAAGTGTTGAAACAAAAATTCAATATCTGTATCAAAAACTCTATTTTAGCAGAATTAAAAGAATAAACACATGACAAAGATTAAATTTGGAACCGACGGTTGGAGAGCAATAATTGCACAAGAATTTACTGTAGAAAACGTAGAGCGAGTAGCTTATGGAACTGCTTTGTGGTTAAAAAGCAATAATGCTTCGCCAAGCGTAACTTTGGGCAACGATTGCCGCTTTGCAGGTAAATTATTTGTGGATGCCACTGCAAGAGTATTTGCAGCGGAGGGAATAAAGGTACATATGTGTTCTAATAATTTTGTGAGCACACCTATGATATCATTAGCAACGGTTAAATTAAATGCCAATGCAGGTATCATTATTACCGCAAGCCATAACCCACCAGAATACAACGGATATAAAATAAAAGCAAGTTACGGCGGTCCTGCTACACCAGATGAAATAACAGCTGTAGAAAATTTTATTCCCGAAAAACTACCAATCACTACCCTATCCATTAAAGAATACGAAGCACAAGGTTTAATTACTTATGTTGATATGGAAGCTATGTACATCGAGCATGTAGAGGCATCATTTGACATGGATGCGATTCGTAACTCAGGATTAAACTTGGCTTACGATGCTATGTACGGTGCAGGGCAAGATGTAATGCGTAAAATTTTACCAGAAACTACTTTTTTACATTGCGAAAATAACCCAGGCTTTGACGGCCAAGCACCAGAGCCAATACATAAAAATTTATTGGAGCTTTCTGAAATGATCAAAATTTCAGGAAACATAGATTCTGCTTTAGCAACCGATGGCGATGCTGACCGTATTGGTTTGTATGATAGCGAAGGAAATTTCGTAGACTCACATCACATCATTTTATTATTGATTCATTATTTAGTGAAGTACAAAAAACTAGATGGGCAAGTAATTACTACGTTCTCTTGTACACGCAAAATTGATGAGTTGTGTAAAGCATACGGATTGAAACAACAGATTACCAAAATCGGCTTTAAATATATTTGTGAAATAATGGTGAAAGATGAAACTCCTTTCTTAGCCGGTGGCGAAGAATCTGGAGGAATAGCTATTACCGGTCACATTCCGGAGCGCGATGGAATTTGGATAGGTTTAACCATTTGGGAATTCATGGCGAAAACTGGCAAATCATTAAGAGAGTTAATTGAAGAAGTGTACGAAGTGGTAGGAAGTTTTGCGGTAGAGCGATATGATTTGCATTTAGAAGAATCCTTAAAGCAAGAAATTATAAAAAATTGCAAAGAAGGCAAATACACAAGTTTCGGAAAATATAAAGTAACGAAGGTAGAAGACATGGATGGATTTAAATTCCATTTAGATAACGGAGGTTGGGTAATGATTCGCCCTTCGGGCACAGAACCTGTACTCCGCACTTACTCAGAAGCCGCAACATCGGAGGAGTCGTTTAGGGTGTTGGATGCAACGAAGGCTACGCTTTTATAATTACGAATTACAAATTACGAATTACGTATTAAGTGCTTTTGGAAAACCCAATTCGTAATTCGTAATTCATAATTTAAAAAAATGTTCAAAATAGGCGATTACGTTCGTTTTTTAAACGAAAAGCAAGAAGGGGTAGTAACAAGGTTAATTGATCATCAGTTAATTGGAGTTACTATTGACGGTGATTTTGAAATCACGGTGTTGGCGAATGAAGTGGTGTTGGTACAGGCTGCGGAATCGCAGTTGAGAGAAGATTTTGAAGAGATATCTCAATCGGTAACTAGCTTACAAAATACAGTAGAAGATAAATTGTATTTAGCGGTACACCGTGATGATAAGATACAGCATTTGTACCACATGTATTTAATAAATGCTACTAAATACAATTTATTAGCAGGTGTTT
>JAGVEE010000339.1 GCA_020058405.1 Sphingobacteriales bacterium | reverse complement strand
GTCTAAAGTAGCAAGGTGTAAAATTACTTTTTCAAAATCTTTTTGATCACCGTTAAACAATTCATTGATAAAAAAGAAACGCTCGTTTAGTGATAAACTTAAATCTTTATGAATGAACGAATTTTTTAAAGAATCTGCAATTGAACTTTCTTTTAATTGACCAGAAAGTTTTTCATGTAAACTTAGTTCAGAAATAAATTCATCTTTTGCAGCTTGTTCAAAACTTGCGGGAGTACTTACTTCTTGTAAAGGTGTTTCAACCTCTATTGTTTTAGTTGTTGTATTAACACTCGACATGTGTACATGTGGAGTTGATTGTTGCACTTGTTGCTCCTCTAATAAAGAGCGAAGTATTTGAGCTTGTTCTGATAAATAACGAAGGTTTGATAAATACGTTTCTACTTCTAAACTGCTAATTTGGTAATCCTCGCGGATCCAATTAGTAGATAAAATCTGCAATTCTTCGCTTAAAAGCGCTATTTTATCAATAAATATTTGTTTGTCCATCATAAAATACAATGTGGTAAATATACATTTTCAGTTCGATAAATTTTGTATTTTCACCCCTAGATTTGAGATATGACATTATTTAACGAACCATTTCAGCGTAAACAATTAACGAGAGGAAGCATAGAAGTAATATGTGGATCTATGTTTTCTGGCAAAACAGAAGAGCTCATTCGCAGATTGCGCAGAGCTGAATATGCAAAATTAACTTGCGAAATTTTTAAACCTGCGGTTGATACTCGCTATGATGATAAAGCCATTGTATCTCATGATTTAAATTCTATACAATCTACTCCCGTTACGAACTCCGAATCAATTTTATTATTATCGAACAATGTGCAAGTGGTGGGAATTGATGAAGCACAATTTTTCGACGATGAATTGCCATCGGTATGTGTAAAATTAGCATCAAAAGGTATTCGGGTAATAGTTGCAGGCTTAGATATGGATTATTTAGGTCAACCTTTCGGTCCTATGCCGAGCTTAATGGCAATTGCAGAGTACGTAACAAAAGTTCAAGCAGTATGTGTACAATGTGGAAGTTCTGCTAGTCACTCTTTCCGTAAGGTAGATAATGATAGCCAAGTATTATTGGGTGAAAAAGAAAGCTACGAACCTAGGTGTAGGGTTTGTTTTAATATGTAAAATAGATATTTGTCGTTAGTCTTTAGTCGTTAGAAAGGGTTCAACTAACGACTAAAGTCTAATGACTAATATCTAAAGACTAACGACTAATTACAACTTTATTCACATAATTAGCATCTGCCGTTTTAACAGTTACAGTATACATACCATTCGTTAAATTCAAATTCGACAAATTGAATGTGTCAGTTAAAACATCACTAGTGCTTGTATATACAAGTCTTCCTAGAGCATCTGTAAGTTCAATTATTGCATAATTTGTTTCTGCAGGAATTACAACTGTTACGTTTCCGTTAGAAGGGTTAGGATAAACAAAAGCATTTACGTTTGCTTTATCATTATTAACACCTAACAGTGTAACAAATTGATCGTATTTTAATTGAGCAGCGGCAGCACTTGCTTGTAAATCTGCTAAATTATCACCTGCAATAATAGCCAATGCTAAAGTAATTTCTTGGTCGGCATTTACTGCATAAGGACCAGAGCCAATTGTGTACATAGCATCTATACCTGTTCCTGTTGTTCCATAACTTGGGTTCACAATACCGCTAGAAAGAGTTGTATATTTCTCTGCGGTTGAGTAACCACCTTCTTGAGGGTCGCCAGGTACCGAGTGAGATTGACCGTAATATACAGGATTTGCAGTAGTTGATAATATTTTAACTGCAGCCATTGGATCTGTACTTACAAATGTAGAAGCGTAACCCATGCGTAGTGTTGCATCGTATTCAATTTTATTATTTGCAGCAGAAGCAATGTCCCAATCGTAAAACATACCAGCAAATAAACTTGGGATGTTTACACCCGAATTGTTTTTGATTTTATATTCAACAATAAAGTATTTATCGTCTGGTGCAGTAGCCCAAGCTAATTGGCGGTGCTTAACAGAAATATTAATTGGAGTTAAATTATTTGCATCGCTAATTACGCCTGAAGAATAATGATCAACACCAGCAGCAGAATTCAATTTAATTCTAGAAGTAGATACAAAATGTTCGTCAGGAGTTGCTGTTTCAGAACGAGCGTTGTTAGATACTTGAGTAGCGGAAACACCAACTAAGAAAGAAGCTTCATACAACATATTCATTCCTTTGTAGGTTACCCCTAAACCACCAGTAGCATCTCCATTTCTGTAACCAACTCTACCATTACCTGTAGCAGTACTAGCAATTTGATTTACGTTGATATTTAATGATGAAACATTAATTGTAACATTTACATATTCAAAATCTGTGTAATTAGCACCATCAGAATATGCAAATTTTAAAGTTACCATTTCATTTTCTGTAGCACTTGGTTTTATAAAGAATTTAAATGCAGTAATAGTTGATTTTTGATTTGTACCTAAAGCGCCTAAGTTTACTGGGTTTCCAACTGCAGTTATATTCGCAGAGGCAGTGCTAAAAACTACATTTAAATTTGTAGTTGCTGTTAAGTAATTTATCAATTCTAAATTTAAGTAAACCGTATCACCAGGTAAAAATGCAGCATTTCCAAAAGATAAATTTGTTGCTCTAATTGATGGTGAGCTAACGGTTAACGCTTTGTATACATTTATACGTCCTTTACCCAATTTATCTTTATAAGAACCACTGTTTTTTGAGGTTATGTCATCACAAGTTACGCGTAATTGCTCACCTACTTGTATAGCATTATAACTAGGGAAATGTGCTTTCACTAATGCCGCAGCACCTGCTGCAACTGGTGAAGCCATAGATGTACCATCGTAAGAAGCATAGCTATTATTATATACTGTGCTATAAATTCCAGATCCAGGTGCAGAAACATCTACACTGTAACCGAAGTTAGAGAAACTCGAACGACGATCTGAACTTTGAGTTGAACCAACAGATAAAACTCCTTTGTAAGAAGTTGGAAAAAAATCATAACTATCTGCTGCATTATTTCCTGCTGCAGCAACTACTAATGCATTTTTAGAAATTGCATAGTTAATTGCGTCCTGACCGGCAGCACCGCCACCTTGTCCGCCCCAAGAGCAGTTAATTACAGAAGCTCCATGATCTGCAGCATAAACAATACCTTCATAACCAGTATAAATTGCATTTTCATTCGCATCTGGAGTACATTTTACAAAAAGCAATTTTGATTTAAATCCAACACCAGCTATACCCACACCATTATCAGCAACTGCTGAAGCATCGCCTCCAACGTGAACACCGTGATCATTACCACCTGCTTGTACATTTGGATCGCCATCTGCAACGAAAGCTGCTGAAGTTGGACCTACAAAATCCCATCCTAAAAAATTATCAATATAACCATCTGCATCGTCATCTAATCCGTTAACAGGATCTGCATAATTCTTTTTTACATTGGCTGCTAAATCTGGATGATCTAAATCTCCTCCAGTATCAATAATACCAATTACTACGTTGGTATCTCCTTTAGATACATCCCAAGCTTCGTATGCTTTTACAATTTTTTGATAGTAATTTTTACCACTTAATGTATCAGAATCATTTGGGCGATAGTTTACATAATAGATGTATGAAGGCTCAGCATAAATTACTGCTTCGTTTTTCAACAACTCATTAATTACATCTACAACAGAAATTTCTGCTGTATATTGAACCTTGTAGATAGTAGAAATATCTGGGCTTTCAGAACCATCAGGCATTCTGCTTTCTGCTTTTACAGCATTAGGGAACATGGTATAAACTTTGTTTGCACCAATTTTTTCGAATACTGACTGTAGTTCAGGAATGGCAATTGATTGTTTACCCAAACTAGATTTTTTAGCAGGGTCTATTTTTACCACAACTGTTTTAGCCATGTAATCTTTAGCAGTTACATTCTTAGCTAATTCAAAAGTTGATTTTTTCTTAACCACAGGTGCATTAGGGTTGCCCGCAAATGCCAACTGTGTACAGACTGCTGCACTAATAAAAGTAAGTGCCGTAATCTTGAAAATTGTTTTTTTCATTTTGTAAGGTTTATAGAGATAAATTTATTGTACTATTTGAGGTTTTATATTACAGTTTTTGTTGATCCATTCTAAATCAAATTCTTTAAGCTCTCTGCGTTTCCCTTCATAAATAAAATACTCAGAAACATCGGATGTTGGAGTTCCAGGCATTTTATTCTGAAACCACTCTTCGGGACATGCTTTTAATAAATTATTGCTTGATTTTTCTTCAACAACTTTTTTGCTGCAGCAAGAGCTAATAGCAACAGTTGTACATACTAAAAGTAAAAGCTTGAAAATTGTATATTTAACCTGGGTTAAGATCATTAGTAAATATAAAAATTTAAATGGAATAAAAAAAAATCCCAAGGCTTAAGCACCTTTGGGATATATAATCTGATCTAATCTACCTTATTTGACCTCACAAGTACCATTTTCTTGTATTCGAACAAGCGAATTCCCCTCCAATAATTTATCTAAATT
>JAGVEE010000258.1 GCA_020058405.1 Sphingobacteriales bacterium | reverse complement strand
TACACCTCTAATACTCTTACATGGTAACGATCCCAACAATCGCCAACAGTACCCATCGCACCTGTACCAATTGGTACTTCAAATTCTAATTCAGGATACACCGAATATTCATCAACTCTACGAAGGTCATATCTTAAGCCAGATGCGCGTAACATTGGTCCTGAACAACCATAATTAATTGCAACATCCAAAGGTAATATACCTACGTTTTTAGTACGGTCGATAAAAATTTGGTTGTTCGTTAATAAATCATCGAGCTCGCGCATTTTAGGTTTAAAATATTCTACAAACTCAGCGCAACGTTCTTCAAAACCAACAGGCAAATCGTAAAAATTTCCACCTATCCAAATGTAATTGTATAATAAACGTGCACCCGATGCCCATTCCAATAAATTTAAAATATGTTCTCTATCTCTAAAACACCAGAAAAACGGGGTAACCGCGCCAATATCCATTCCATAAGTACCAATGGCAATTAAATGTGAAGCAATGCGATTAAGTTCAGTCATTAATACACGTATGTATTCTGTACGTTTCGGAATGTCTTTGTCAATTCCCATCATTTTCTCAACTCCCATCACAAAAATATGATCGTTGTTCATAGAAGTGAGGTAATCCATTCGATCTACAAAAGGAATGGTTTGCTGATAGGTTAAATTCTCCGCATGTTTTTCAAAACAACGGTGTAAGTATCCAATGTGCGGAGTACATTCTTTTATAATTTCACCGTCGGTAAGTAATTCTAATCGCAACACACCGTGCATAGAAGGATGCTGAGGACCCATGTTTAAGATCATCTCTTCATTCTTCAGTGTGCCGAGGTCTGTTTTATAATTGGTCATCTTTACGATCGAATGTAATTTTTAACTCTTTGTATAATTCTGCGGCTACGTAATCTTTTCGCAAAGGATAACCTTCCCAATCGTCGGGGCAGAGTATTCTTCTTAGGTCTGGGTGATTAGTAAATACGATGCCATACATATCAAAAGCTTCGCGCTCATGCCAATCAGCACTACGCCAAACCTCGCAAACACTTGGGCACTGAGGGTTTTCATTTTCTGCTCTATTAAATGGCAGCATTACTTTAAGTACGATATTATGTTTATAGGGGATGGAGCTGATATGGTATACCACTGCTAATTCATTTCTATCTGCAGCATAATCAACCCCCGACAAACAATTTAAATAATCGAAATACAAATCGGCATCGTCTTTTAAATAAAAACACAAACGAACTAAACTGTGTATATCAACAGTAAGTTGAGCTTGTAATTGCTCTGTTTGTTCGGCGATGATTATTTCGCTACCAAACTTTTCAATTATTTTGTTTTTTATTTCTTCGAACTTCATGTTTAATTAAGGAGCTAAACGTTCAATTTTCCATTTACCTTTTTCCATCAAAACGTATTTCATACGATCGTGTAGGCGGCTCGGGCGACCTTGCCAAAACTCAATAGATAAAGGGCTAAGTATGTAACCACCCCAATGTGCTGGTTTAGGAACATGTTTACCTTGGTATTTTGCATCCATATTTTTGTAAACAACTTCTAGGCTCTCTCGGTTTGGTATTACCTGACTTTGTGGAGAACTAATTGCGCCAATTCTACTTTCGAAGGGGCGCGTGTAGAAGTAAGCTTCTGATTCTTCTTTGCTGAGTTTAGTTATTTTGCCATCAATACGAATTTGACGTTGTAACTCTGGCCAAAAAAACACGATACTAGCGTATGGGTTTTTGGCTAAATCTTTTCCTTTTTTACTTAAATAGTTTGTGTAAAATGAAAAACCCTTTTCATCAAAACCTTTTAACAAAACTATACGTGCTGAAGGGATTCCTTCTTTACTCGCAGTTGCCAAGGTCATTGCATTAGGCTCCATTACCTCTGCACTAAGTGCTTCGTTAAACCAAATACCGAATTGCTCGAATGGTTCTTTTTTTACATCTGCTTCCGCAAGGCTATGTTTCTGATAGTCGGTTCGTAAATTTTCTAATGTTGTTTTCTCTATTTTACTCATGTTATTTTTTGTACTTATTTCTCCAGTATAATTTTTCGTTCAATTTTTTCAATATTAATTCGGCAAGTATAAATTCAGCCATGTTTTGGTTCATTGCCATGCGAACATCATTTTCAGAAACGTCTATTCGATAAAGTGATGCATACAAATATGCCCTATTTTCGCGCATCAGGGTTTTAATGTACAAAGCGAGGTGGCTGCGTAAATCTTCATAATTTAGTTCATTTTTGAGAGCAGGAATGTTGGCATCGCTAAAATTATCGTGTAATGCAGTTATTAGAGCTTCATTTGTGGTATCCGACATTCGCTTTTTTTTGAATTATTTTGATTTCTGCACATTCATGCTTATATTCATTATATCGTTTGCTAAGATATTAAAAAAATGTTGAGCAAAATTGCACCATCGGCAGGAAAAATACTTATTTCGGAACCATTTATGTTGGATCCGCAGTTTCGTCGTTCGGTAGTATTGCTAGTAGAGCATGCAGAGCAAGGTTCTGTGGGTTTTGTACTTAACCAAGAAACAGAAGTTACTATACCCGATATAATTCCTGGTTTCCCATTATTTGATGCAAGAATTTACATTGGAGGACCGGTACAAACCGATACCTTACATTTTATTCATAAAATCCCTCAATTGGTAGAGGGTGGAGTAGAAGTGGAGCAAGGTGTTTATTGGGGAGGTGATTTTGATCAATTAAAAGAACAAATAAAATTAGGTCATGTGATGTTGGAAGATGTGATGTTTTTCCTTGGCTATTCTGGTTGGAGTCCTGAACAATTAACAGAAGAAATTGAAGGCAACAGTTGGATTGTTGCAGGTACACAAGCCAATGATATTTTTAGTGAAGACCACGATAATTTATGGAAAAAGGCTGTTCGTAACTTAGGAAATAAATATGCACATATTGCAAATTTCCCGGAGAACCCAATGTGGAATTAGCAGGGAGCAAAGAGCTAAGAGCAGTGAGATAAGAGCATAGAGCTGGGAGTGCTTTCTACTAACGACTAACGACTAATGACTAACGACTAAATACTAAAATGCAATGAAAAACAAAACTGAAATTAAGTATGCGCTAGGTTTTTTTATGATGACCTTATTATGGATGGCGATGGAACGATTGCTCGGTTTGCATTCTACGCATATTGATAAACATACTACTTACACTAATTTATATGCAATTCCTTCTATTGCTATTTATGTGATGGCTTTGTTAGAAAAACGAAAAGAGTACAATGGAATTATAACGTATGGGCAAGCATTTAAAAGCGGATTAATAATGACCGTTTTTATTACTTTATTGTCTCCAATTTCACAAT
>JAGVEE010000020.1 GCA_020058405.1 Sphingobacteriales bacterium | reverse complement strand
TTAATTCATAATTTACAATTTATCCTATGGAAACAACAACAATTAACCAAAAAATATTAGCTATTACCATGCTGATACAGGAGAAACATCCAGAGCTTTCTGAGTTTTTATTAGAAATGCCAGTTACGATTCCTAATCAAGATCATCCGAACATCGATGAAAACATGTTACAAGATTATTACCGATCTCTGTGTAAATTGTTAAAGGATTACGACATCGAGCACCCGTAGTTAGTGTGCTAGTATGCTAGTTTGCTAGTGTGCTAATAAAGCACTAATGTTCCTTAATTCATAATTCATAATTCATAATTCATAATTCATATGTTAGTCTCTTCATTAATCGCAATTATAGCTATAGAACATTTGTACATATTGTATATGGAAATGTTCGCTTGGGAAACCTTAGGTAAAAAAACATTTAAAGGTGCTATGCCCGCAGAACTATTTAAGCCTACCAAAACACTTGCTGCAAACCAAGGTTTGTACAATGGCTTTTTAGCAGCCGGTTTAATTTGGAGTTTATTTATTAGCGACCCACAATGGCAAAACAATGTGGCTGTATTCTTTTTGTTCTGTGTAAGTATCGCTGGTATTTACGGAGCAATTACTGCTTCTAAAAAGATATTCTTCGTACAAGCTTTGCCTGCCATAGTTACTTTGTTGGTTATATGGTTGGTTTAGTCTTTAGTCGTTAGTCGTTAGTCATTAGTCATTAGAATTAAGTAACTTTCCTAGTATCTTAATACTTAATACTTAATTCTTAATACCATCCCAAATAGTAATCTCTTCCTAAATTCACCATTCACCATTCACCATTCACAACTCACTCAACCACCACACTGCCCCTATACACTATACTTCCATTCCTCAACACCACCCGGTATAAACCACTAGGTACTTCTCCTAAATTGATTTTATTATTCATCGTATTAAAATTAGAAGACTGAATTAATTGCCCCAAGCTGTTATATACAAAAAGTTGGAAATTACTTGCTGGCATTGATTTTATGTCGATGCTAAATTCACCCTTGTTAGGATTTGGATAAAATTTAAGAGATGGAATAATGCTTGAATTAATGCCTTGAAAAATCATTAAAATATTATTGGAAGTATCACTTACACAACCATTCACATTATTCACTTTTGTATAATAATTGCCACTCCAATAAATACTAGCATTTAATGTTTGATTTGTTTCGGCGGGAATCATATTACCATCTTTATACCATTGATTGCCTGAAGCAATTGTGGATACTAAGGTAAAACCATCTAAAGCAATACTAATTGACGGCGATTCATTCGGTTTTACAGTGACAAACACAGAATCTGTATTACTACATCCATTTGCCCCAACACCAGTAACAACATATAAAGTATTTTCTGTAGGTGTAACCGTAGTTGCTGAACTATCGGCTCCATGTTCCCAGAAATACGTAATTGCACCATTCGCTTTTAGTTCTACAGATTCGCCTAAACATATACTTACATCTGCACCTGCATTTACATTTGGTAAATTACTAATCGTTAAATTTATTCCATTGTCAGAACCAATTGTTTGAGGTGTGCTTGCTTTTACACGAACACGATATGTATTACCAGCGCTTGCATTTGTTGGAATTACCGCCGGAATAATGTCTGATAAATTTGATGAAGTTAATGTACCTATTATACTTGCATTTGTAAAACTTCCATTTACATCAGATAATTCTGCAGTATACACATTTCCAATATTGATACTTCCAGTTACCTGAAAAGAAATATTTACAATTCCGCCTTTACAAAAACTAGAACCACTTAAGGTTTGTGTAGTGATAGTGTTTGAAGAGCTTGGGCAAGTCATAGTGTGCGAACCAATATTACTTGCAACATCAATAGAATCTACATTCCATTCCGTTCCTAATGTTGGGAATCCTGATGCAGGGTTAGTACTTACTCCTTGTAAAACGGTTGCTTTACGTATCAATGTTTTATTTAACATGCTGATGTTTCCAACTGCCCACGCAGTTCCTGGGTCTTCACCTATTCTACCTAAAATATCTACATAGTTTCCTGTTGATATTTTTGTAAGTGCAACCGCATCATCACCATTAAAAAAAGTAACATTACTTACTGTTGCAGTTCCATTGTAAAGTGTAGCAGCCGAATTTTTAATCACATACACATCCCCATTATTTAAAGTACCAGACATTAATAGTTCTTGTGTAGAAGTAGTACTACCGTTACTGAATAAATTCACTCTGTAATCACTTAAATTTACTGGAGCTCCGGTTCCGTTGTATATTTCTAAATATTTATTATTTGAAGATCCTTCTAAATATTCTGAAAAAAGTAAATCAACTGCACAAAGAGAAGTGGATGCAGCAGTTACAGTGTATTGTTGAACGGTACTTGTTGTGTTTTGAGCTAAATTATCATTCGCAGAAATTTTGTAATAAACAATTGTATTTGCAGATTTTGCAGGAATAGAACTACTTGCAGTGTATAAATTGTTTGAACCTGCATTCATTGTTATGGTATTTGGAAATGTACTTCCATCTGTTCCCCATAATAGCTGTACAGTACTAATACTTACATCGTCTATAATGGTAGCGCTTACTGTTACTGCATCTGCAGGATTCGGATTGTTAGGACTTCTTAAAATATTAGTAATAAGTGGGGCCGGCGAGGGTGGTATACCTACTGTATAACTTTCTGTTGTGGAAGTTGCAATATTACCAGCATTATCTGTTGCTGTAATTTGGAAATATACAATTGTTCCATTTACTTGCCCTGGTATAGCTGTTGTATTGGTATAAACATTGTTTGCTCCACCACCCATAAATAAAGTATTTGTTAGGCTAGTTGAACTTGTTCCCCATTTTAAATTTACACTTGCAATGGTACCATCATCAGTAATAGTTGCAGAAATAAAAGTTGCTACTCCAATTCCTGGACTGCTAGGATTTTTAATGATGTTTGTAATGCTTGGAATAATTGAACAATAAGTTCCACCAGCCCATACCATACATACATATTCCGGGTGATCAATAAATGGATTTCTATTTCCTTGTATTCCGTAAACTGCATTGTTTCTTGCAATTTCTTTTGCACTTACAGGATCTTGTTGATGCCATTTTTTTAACAATTCTATTGCCCACGGTTTTAAGTTAGCACCAGTAATCATATCATTTGTTTGCCAACCCGAATCTTCGGTATAGTAACGAGTACTCATGTAAAAATAAGTACGGGCAAAATCACCTTTATATTCATTTATGGGTTCAAATACGGTACCTGTGTAACCAGGGAAAGTACAAGGCCCGAGTTTACCTCCGTTTAAAGTAGTGATGGTAGGACTACTAACTTCTCCATACGGATAATTGCTTCTCCATCCATTTACTTTTCCATCTGTTGGATATACATGAAATAAATCGGAAACCATTGGGGAACTACTATTGAACCAGCTTTGTGGCCAAGAATGTTCTCTGTTCCAACAATCACCCTCTACCGAATAGTTTCCACAATTCTGAGAAAATGTAAAGGTATATGGAGGTGTACCATTTGGCACGTCTGAATACATGTCCCAAACTGTATTATTTGGTTTTTTATCCGTTGTTTGATAATAGCTCAATAAAGAGCTGTACGATTTAGCCGAATGTCCATCAATAATATCATGCAATGCTGCTCGTAATGGGGTGCCAGATAAACCTGTTGCCGTATTATAGTAATTTGCAGGAATTTGAGCAATTGCAAAAATGATTTGCAAACCCATTAACAGTGTTAAAAATGTTCTTTTCATTATTTTTTATAAAAGCCTTCTAAAGTAGGGATTAGAATTGAGATATTTATGATAAGCAATGTGTGGACTATTAAATTTTATGCACATTTTTATCATCAAATTTAAAACCAAAATCTAAAATAGATGTTTAAACACATATAAACAACGAATACAATGGAAAAACACATTATTCACAAAGCAGAAACAAGAGGAAACGCAAATTTTGGTTGGTTAAATTCTTATCATACTTTTAGTTTTGGACATTATTTCGAGCCATCGCGTACTCATTTTGGAGTATTGAGAGTATTAAATGACGATACTGTATCACAAGCAATGGGTTTTGGTACGCATCCGCATGATAATATGGAGATCATTTCTATACCATTAGAAGGAGATTTGGAACACCAAGATAGTATGGGAAATAAAACTGTGATTAGACATGGAGATGTACAAGTAATGAGTGCAGGTACAGGTATTTCTCATAGCGAATACAATAAAAACAAAGATCAGCAAGTAAAATTTTTACAGATTTGGGTATTCCCAAACAAAAGGAATGTAACGCCTAGGTATGATCAAATTACCTTAAACCCAGCAGATCGATTAAATAAATTTCAACAGATATTATCTCCAAATGCGGATGATGAGGGAGTATGGATTCATCAAGACGCTTGGTTTCATTTAGGAAAGTTTGATGCAGGGAAAACATCAGAATACACAATTAAAAAAGAAGGCAATGGAGTATATGCTTTTGTTTTAGAGGGAGATGTTACAATAAATGGTGAGATATTAAATAAAAGAGATGGCTTAGGAATTTTAGATGCAACACAATTAACAATTGAAGCAAACACAAATGCCGAGATCTTGTTAATGGATGTACCAATGAATGCTTAATATGATAAAAATAGCCAATACCCAATTTCCGGTTAACGAATTAATCAAAAATAGATGGAGTGCAAGAAGTTTCGCTAATACAGAAATTTCTGACGACACAATCAATACTTTACTTGAGGCAGCCTCATGGGCTCCGAGCGCTAATAACGAACAGCCTTGGAAATTTCACGTCGCTAAAAAGAACGATTCTAGTTTCGATAAGGTATGGGAAAGTTTAATGCAAGGAAACAGACCATGGTGTAAAAACGCAGCAGCGTTCATTACCATCTTTGCTAGAGATACATTTAGTGCAAATGAAAAACCAAATGCATGGGCATCTCATGATGTAGGTATTGCTACAGGTTACTTGCTTCTGCAAGCAACTAGTATGCAAATTTATTGTCACCCGATGGCTGGTTACGACAAACAAATTTTACAAGATAATTTGCAATACGAACAAGGATTAATTCCTCAATGTATTATAGCTCTTGGTTATTTAGATGACGCAGAAAAGTTAGAAGAGCCATATAAAACTAGAGAACTAACTCCAAGAGCACGTAAAACAGTCGACGAATTATTGATATCAGATTCAATTTAATTTTGCAATTTCGTAACGATACTTTTTTAATAAGATGAACAAAAAAGAACGATACGAACATATCTTAACTTATTTTGAGAAACATGTGCCCGAGGCCGAAACAGAATTGCATTACACTAATTCGTTCGAATTACTTATTGCGGTAATACTTTCAGCACAATGCACTGATAAAAGAATAAATTTAGTTACTCCAAAATTATTCGCTGCATTCCCACATCCCGAAATACTTGCAAATGCTAGTGTTGAAGAAGTGTTCAGCTACATAAGAAGTGTAAGTTATCCAAACAATAAAGCCAAGCATTTAGTAGGCATGGGAAAAATGTTGATGGAAAAATTTAATGCAGAAGTACCCTCTACTGTTGAAGAGTTACAACAATTACCAGGAGTGGGCAGAAAAACCGCCAACGTAATTGTATCTGTAATTCACCATGCACCTGCAATGGCTGTAGATACACACGTTTTTAGAGTTTCTGCACGTTTAGGTTTAACTACCAATGCTAAAACACCCTTAGCTGCAGAAAAACAATTAATAAAATTTATCCCTTCAGAAAAAGTACACATTGCACACCATTGGCTCATTTTACATGGCCGATACACGTGTTTAGCCCGCAGTCCGAAATGCGAAATATGCCCTATTAGTATGTATTGTAAGTACTATTCAAAAAATTCTTAAAAAAAATTAATAATAATTTGCGCAATTAAAAGGTTGCGCTTATATTTGCTACCGAAAGGTTGCATAAATTATTATTATATGAGAAGAGATGTATTTCAGGCAATCGCAGATCCAACGCGAAGAGCCATATTAAGTTTAATAGCCTTAGGAGCAATGACGCCAAATGCCATTGCCGAAAATTTTGATAGCAGTAGACAAGCAGTATCCAAACATATTCAAATTTTAGTGGAGTGCGAATTACTCAAGCAAGAACAACAGGGCAGAGAAATTCATTATCATTTAAATGCTAAAAAAATGAAAGAAGTAGATAAATGGATTGCGCAATTCCGTAGTTTATGGGAGAGTCGTTTTAATAATTTAGATAAAGTACTCATCAATTTAAAATCTAAGAAAAAATGAAAAATCTAAAAGAAATGATTTTTGAGGTTGATAAACTCAATAAAAAAATATTAGTAGAAAGAAATTTCGATGCAGAAATAGAATTGGTATGGGCAGCTTGGACAGAGCCAGAAATTCTTGATCAGTGGTGGGCACCTAAACCGTATAAAAACGAAACAAAGTTCATGGATTTTAGGGAAGGAGGGTATTGGTTATATTCTATGTTGAGCCCAGAGGGCGAGCGCCACTGGTGCCGTGCAGATTATAAAAAAATTGAGCAACATCAATATTATATAGCAGCAGACGATTTTTGCGATGAGCATGGGACTGTAACGAATGTACTGCCAAGTGCAAAATGGACAAATACATTTATACAGGAAGGGGAGCAAACTAAAGTATCTATACAAATTGAATATAAAAGTGTTGAAGATTTAGAGAAAATAATATCACTTGGATTTAAGGAAGGCTTTAGTATGGGCTTAACTAATTTAGATCAGTATTTAAGTACACAATTTAAGTTGAGAAAGCAGAATAAAAAAAATAACAAAGCAAGAGTAACTTTTTATTTGAATTTTCCTGGTAATACAGAAGAAGCAATGAAATTTTATCAAAAAGTTTTTAATGGAACATTTGTTGGAAAGGGATTACAAAGATTTAGTGATATTGAGTTGCCCGAAGAAGCAGCGGGAATGACAGATGATCAAAAGAACTTAATTATACATGCTGAATTAGAAATATTACCTGGATACATATTAATGGCTACCGATGCTCCCGAGAGTATGGGATTTGTATTGAATCATGGAAATAATATGCATATAAATGTAGAACCCTCAACAAGAGAAGAAACAGAACGATTATACATGGCACTTTCTGATGGTGGAAGTGTTTCGATGCCTTTAAAGGATATGTTTTTTGGTGCTTATTTTGCAGAGTTAAAAGATAAATATGGAATAAATTGGATGTTAACGCATCAAAATTCTTAAAATTTAAATTTGTTAAATGGCTTTTACGTTCTGTAAAAGCCATTTAACATCATATATCATCCTGCACTTATCATCCTGCATTTAAAAACCTGCATATATGCAGTTGTATTTTACTTATATTTATAGCATTATTGTAAAGTGATTAAGAATACAAATAGAATTATTCATTTTATATTCTTGATTATCAATATAATACATAATGTTGATAAAATAATTTTGTTTGCTAAATAAATGCTATTAATTTTAGCAAATATTAGAAAGTAAATATAAAACATACATAAAATACATAATCATGGCAGACGCAAAAGAAAAGCTAAAGGCACTACAGTTAACTTTAGATAAACTAGAAAAAACCTACGGAAAGGGGACAGTGATGAAATTAGGGGATAATCCGATAGAACAAATAGAAGCGATATCAACAGGATCATTAGGTTTAGATATTGCATTAGGCATTGGTGGATTACCAAAAGGTAGAGTAGTAGAAATTTATGGTCCAGAATCATCTGGTAAAACAACCTTAGCTATACACGCTATAGCAGAGGCTCAGAAAAAAGGAGGCATTGCGGCATTTATAGATGCAGAACACGCCTTTGATAAGTTTTATGCTAAGAAATTAGGAGTAGATGTCGAAAATTTATTGATATCTCAACCTGATAATGGAGAGCAAGCATTAGAAATTGCTGATAATTTAATTAGATCAGGTGCAATAGATATCATTGTAATCGACTCTGTGGCGGCTTTAGTTCCTAAAGGGGAGATTGAAGGTGAGATGGGCGATTCTAAAATGGGATTACAAGCAAGATTAATGTCGCAAGCATTACGTAAGCTTACAGGTACCATTAGTAAAACTGGATGTTGCTGTATTTTTATCAACCAATTGAGAGAAAAAATTGGAGTAATGTTCGGTAATCCAGAAACCACTACCGGCGGTAATGCCTTGAAGTTTTATGCATCAGTTCGTTTAGATATTCGTAGAACTGGGCAGATTAAAGATGCTGATGAAGTTTCTGGAAACAGAGTAAAAGTAAAAATTGTTAAAAACAAAGTAGCACCTCCGTTCCGTATTGCAGAGTTCGATATCATGTACGGAAGAGGAATCTCAAAATCAGGTGAAATTGTAGATTTAGGAGTTGACTATGAAATTATAAAGAAATCAGGTTCTTGGTTTAGTTACGGTGATACTAAATTAGGACAAGGAAGAGATGCTGTGAAGCAACTCATTGAAGATAATCCCGAATTAATGGAAGAATTGGAAGTGAAAATCAAAGCAGTGGTAACCCCTGAATTGTTAGAAGAGAAAGCATAATTTTTTTATTAGCTAGGAGATTTCATGTTTTATGTTTTAAAGCGACTCAGCAATGGGTCGCTTTTTTTATTTGATTTAGTTTTCAAATAATCTAATAATAATCAACTAATTGTTTGCAACTCTAATTAATACATTACCTGTTTTCTGTCCAAGTTCCACATACCTATGTGCATCTGCCGTTTTTTCTAAAGGATATTCGGAGTCAATTATAGCTTTATATTTTCCAGTTGAAATTATCGATGCAAAAAATTCAATTAACGCACGGTTATCTGTTGGTATCGGAAATTTTATTTTTTTTCCTGTACTGAAAAATGTAAACAGAGGCAAGTAAGCATTTTGGCTATAAGGGCCTAGCTCTGTAGAGAAGTAAACTCCTTTTGGCTTTAATATTCTCTTGCATTTAAAGAATGTGCTTTTACCCACTGCATCAATTACAAAATCATACTTCTCCAAATCGTTTGTGAAATCTGTTTCTGTAAAATCTATTAATTTATCTGCACCCAAACTTTTTAATAAAGCTAAGTTCTTAGTATTTCCCACGGCAGTTACATACGCTCCATTTATTTTTGCTAATTGCAAACAAGCAGTGCCAATAGAACCCGTAGCGCCATTAATCATTATCCTTGGATTTTTACTGAAATCTATTTTTCGAATGTAATTTTGTGCCAACATTAATCCATCTAACACACAAGCGGCTTCTTCGAAGCTATAATTATCTGGAATTATAGCCATCGATCCTTTTTCTTTAATGCAAATATATTCTGCATGAGTGCCAAATTTATAAGTACTCAATCCAAAAACTCTATCTCCTATTTTATAATCATTAACTGAAGAGCCTACTTCTTCTACTATACCAGAAAACTCAGTTCCTAAAATTGGTTGTTTAGGTTTTAGTAATCCACTGAATAAACGCGAAATAAAATATTCAGCCATACGGAAGCCAGTATCAGTTCTGTTTACAGTAGAACATTGAATCTTTACTAATACTTCATCTGATTTTGGCATTGGTTTATTTACCTCAACCAATCGCTTTCATGATTTACTAAATTCTAAATTCTAATATCTAAATTCTAATTTCTAACGACTAATCTGCCAATCATCCCTTTTCTCCCTCCAAACCAAATGTATTTTTTACTAGGTGTAATGTTTAAGGTATGAAAGTAAAGTTCTTGGTTTTTCTGATCAAGCAGATATTCATATTTTTTTGTTTTTAAATTATAGATGGCAGTTCCACTATGCCCAGTAAGAGCAATTGAATTTTTGTCAATAAACTGAACGCATGAGCCGAACATTGCTTTGTTGAAACCTAATACCTCCCATGTATTTCCGGCATTTCTAGTAATAGCTAAACAATTATAGATGCTATCTTTTCTATCATAATTACCACCGGCAATAACTCCTAATTTATCTGAATAGAAATCCATTGAAAAAATGCCTGTCATTTGTTCGCCCGCTGGCAAGGGTACAGATTTACTTATATATGTTTTACCCATATTTTTACTGTGCCACACTTGTGTTTGTTTTCCTCCGGTTGCAATGAATATATTGGGCGGCATTATTTTCATATTAGAATTACTTGCCGCAAAAAATGCTTCGCCATTTTTTAATGTTGGAATATTTTTGCAATTAACTTTACTCCAAGTTTCTCCTGCATCGTTCGTAAATAATAAAGTGGCACACCCATCAATAGGGTCGCCTAATGCATATCCATTTTTATCGTCGTAAAATTTTATACAATCTAAAAAAACATCTTTGTGCGTGTTCTCATAAACTACTTTCCAGGTTTTTCCTTTGTTAGTTGTTTTATAAATGTAAGCTGGACTGGCAATACTCATTAATAAAACGGTAGAATCGTTTAACACTGCCATCGATCTAAAATTTAATTCAGACTTTTCATTTTTAATAGAATCGATGTGCCATGTAGTACCCGCATCTTCTGTGTAACCATATATTCCACGATAGGCCGCAAACCAAATTATCGAATCAGAAACACTTTCAATACTACGTATTTGAGTATTTGGAACTGTTTGAAAATATTCGACCTCATAATTTTTGGTTACTTGTGCGTTTGCTAACGCGTTAACAAAAAATAGAAAAGCCATTATAATT